>JASJBY010000082.1 GCA_030066245.1 Gammaproteobacteria bacterium | reverse complement strand
CGCATCTTCGAGCGTGTCTACGGGCGTATCAAGACCCAGCTGGAGGAGGGGTCGGCCCTCAAGCGGGGACTCTTCAATGCCACCGTAAACGTCGGCTGGGCCCGATTCGAGCATCGCCAGGGGCGGGCGCCCAGAAGCCCCGGCTCGATAGCCTGGGCTCTCCTCGACCGGCTGGTGGCGCGAAAAGTGAAGGCGAAGCTGGGAGGCAGACTGCGCATCGCCATCAGCGGAGGCGCGCCTCTGCCGCCCCCGGTGGCGCGCCTGTTCATCGGGCTGGGCCTGGAGTTGCTGCAGGGCTACGGCCTCACGGAAAGCAGCCCCATCATCTCGGTGAACACGCCGGAACACAACGTGCCTGCCAGCATCGGCCTGCCGCTACATGGTGTGCGCGTCCGGGTCAACGAGACGGATGAGTTATTGGCAAAAGGCCCGAACGTCATGCTTGGCTATTGGAAGAACGAGGAAGCCACCCGTGCGGTGATCGACGACGACGGTTGGCTCCACACTGGCGACCGGGCCCGGATCGAGAATGGCTACATCCACATCGTTGGACGCCTGAAGGAGATTATCGTGTTGGCGAACGGCGAGAAGGTGCCACCGGCGGACATGGAGTCAGCTATCGCGGAGGATCCGCTGTTCGACCAGTCCATGGTCATCGGCGAGAGCAAGCCCTACCTGTCTGCGCTGCTGGTACTCAACCCCGATCTCTGGCCGAAAGTTGCCCGGGAACTGGGCGTGAGTCCGGAAGACGCGGCGGCGCTGGTACGCGAGGACGTGGAGCAGTCGCTGCTGGAGCGGGTGTCGCGACAGATCCGCAGTTTCCCTGGCTTCGCGCAGATACGCCGGGCCACGGTCACCCTGCAGCCATGGTCCGTCGAGAATGGTCTCCTTACACCCACCATGAAGCTGAAGCGGGCCCGCATCAGCGAGCGCTTTCGCGACCACATCGACCGCATGTACGAAGGCCACAGCTCCGTTTAGCCGGCCTGCTGCGCAGAGCCGTCAGGCGCTCCTGCCCTGGGGTGTGCGAGGGCGCGGTCGGTCGGTGGTAACGGCGCGCGCCGGAATCCTCATCTGACAGACCTTGACCTCACTGCGTGCCTCTGTTGATGGCCGGGCACAGTGGTTTGCTGGCGTACGCCTCTTTCTGTTCCCCGCTCCTCCAGCCGTCTCCTATCGTTAATGATTCATCAAAACGGCCGCTAAATCAGTCACCACGGGCCGATTTTGAAACTGATCTACTGACCACCACCGTATCTCCGGTTCAGCGGACAGGCGACCGAGCCCCAGCGACAGGAACGATTCCCTTGGCCAGCACTCCAGCAAACCAACCGCCTTCGAGCAAGCCACGGAAGAAGATCCGCATCGGCGACCTGCTGGTTCAAAACAAGATAATCTCGCAACTTCAGCTCGACTCCGCCCTGTCGGAGCAGAAGACCACTGGTCGCAAGCTCGGCCGCATCCTGGTGGAGAACGGCTATATCGATGAGGTTCAGCTTCTCCAGTTCCTGTCGCGGCAGCTGAACATTCCGTATATCGACCTGAAGCATTTTCGCTTTTCCACCGAGACGGTGCGCCTCATCCCCGAGATACATGCCCGTCGTTACAGGGCTATCGCATTGGACGCCAGCGGTGTGGATGTGTTGGTGGGAATGGCCGATCCCACGGACATCTTCGCGTTCGACGAGCTGTCGCGGATTCTTCAGCGACCGATTCGTACTGCTGTCGTCTGCGAGTCAGATCTCCTGACAACTTTTGACACCCTCTACCGTCGCACGGAGGAAATTTCGAATTTCGCGGAGAAGCTGGGCGAGGAACTCCGGGAGCGGGACATCGACCTGGGTCAGCTGATGCAGGCGGACGACGTGGCCGACGCCCCGGTCGTCAAGCTGCTCCAATCGCTGTTCGAGGACGCCATCCAGGTGAGTTCCTCCGACGTGCACATCGAGCCCGACGAGAACGTGCTGCGCATCCGCCAGCGGATCGACGGCGCCCTGCACGAGCAGATCATGGATGACAAGCGCATTGCTTCGGCACTGGTGCTGCGCCTGAAACTCATGGCGGGTCTGGATATCGCCGAGAAGCGACTGCCTCAGGACGGGCGGTTCTCGCTGAAAGTCAAGCAACGCAGCATCGATATCCGTATGTCGACCATGCCCATTCAGTACGGCGAGTCGGTGGTGCTGCGACTGCTCGACCAGACCGGCGGGGTCCGTCGACTGGACGAGCTGGGTATGCCCGCCCACCTTGCGCAGCGTTTCGAGCGCCTGATCCACAATCCCCATGGCATGTTTCTCGTGACGGGACCCACGGGCAGCGGCAAGACCACCAGCCTTTATGCAGCCCTCAACCTGCTCAATCGTCCAGAGAACAAAATCATCACAGTCGAGGATCCCGTGGAGTACCGCCTGTCGCGGGTTAATCAAGTGCAGGTGAATCCGGAGATCGGCCTGACTTTCGCCCGCGTGCTCCGCGCCGTGTTGCGCCAGGATCCCGATGTGGTCCTGGTGGGAGAGATGCGCGACGAGGAGACAGCGGAGATCGGGATCCGGGCCGCGCTCACGGGTCACCTGGTTCTCTCGACTCTGCACACCAACGACGCCGTCAGCACCGTGAGCCGCCTGCTGGATATGGGCGCCAAAGGCTACCTGGTGGCGTCGGCCCTCAAGGGTGTGCTGGCCCAGCGGCTCGTCAAGCGGGTCTGCTCGGGCTGCGGTGAGCAGTACCAGCCTGATGCAAACGAAGCGGCATGGTTGCGTGCCACGCTCGGGGAACGGGCTGCCGGTATGCAGTTCCGGCGTGGCACGGGCTGCACCCACTGCAACGGTACCGGCTACCGGGGCCGGGTCGGCGTCTACGAGCTGCTCGAAATCGACCACGACCTGGCGATGGCCCTGGGGCAGAGCGATCACGCCGAGTTTGCCCGCCTGGCGAGGGCCAAAGAGGGCGCCGAACCCCTCACCCAGGCTGCACTGCAACGGGCCGTGGAAGGCGGCACCACGCTTGAGGAGGTGATGCGCATCTCGGGTGGCTTCGAGGCCAGTCCGGAGACGGTCCGGGCAACCATGCCCGCGGACCCTGAGCTGGCGTTGCGGGAAGCGGGTTTCTCCTGAGCGCCTGGTAGGCTGAATGGCCCTCTATCGATACAAGGCCCGAAGCGGCCGAGGGGACATGGTGGAGGGCATGCTGGAGGGCGGCTCGCCAGACGCCGTGGCCAGTCAGCTTCTGAACAGCGGCGTCACGCCTATCGACATCAAGGAAGCGCCTGCAGCTCAACCGACGACGGTTCAGGAAGCGTTCACGCGCCTGACCAGCCGCCCCCCTGAGCTGACCGACCTGATGATGTTCAGTCGGCAGATGTACACGCTCATGCGCTCCGGAATCCCCATCAATCGGGCTATCAGCGCGCTGATCGAATCGACCCGCAACGCTGAACTGGTGGAAACACTCCGGGACATCCAGGTGGACCTGGAATCGGGTCGGGATCTGGGATCATCGTTGTCGCGCCACCCGGGTATCTTCTCCACCCTGTACGTCAGCATGATTCGCGTGGGGGAGAACACCGGCAGGCTGGACGAGTCGTTTCTGCGCGTTTCCCAGTACCTGGAAAGGGAGAGAGACACGCGGGAACGCATCAAGTCGGCGTTGCGTTACCCGGTCTTCGTGGTCGTCGCCATTTCGTTCGCACTCGCCGTTATTAACCTGTGGGTGGTCCCCGCGTTCCGACGGGTGTTCGAGCGCGCCAACGTGGAGCTGCCTTTGCCGACCCGAATCCTGATCGCCACGTCAGACTTCTTCGTCGCCAACTGGCCGTTGTTGCTGCTCGCCCTGGTGGCCGTGGTGGTCGGGTTTCGTGCCTACGTGGGTACCGAACAAGGCCGCTATCGGTGGGACAAGGCCAAGCTCCGGTTGCCCATCGTGGGTGATCTTCTCAACCGCGCCATACTGGGTCGATTCGCGCGTTCTTTCTCCATGGCGCTTGGTGCCGGCGTGCCGCTGATTCAGGCGCTCACCGTGGTCTCAAGGGCGGTGGGTAACGACTACGTGGGCGAACACGTGGCCCAGATGCGCACCGGCATCGAGCGGGGTGACTCACTGACCCGCACCGCCGCCATCACCGGGATGTTCAGTCCCCTGGTGCTGCAGATGCTGGCCATCGGCGAGGAGACGGGCAGCGTAGACCAGCTGCTGGAGGAGGTGGCTGGCTTCTACGAACGGGAAGTGGATTATGACCTGAGAAACCTGAGCGCCGTGATCGAGCCCATCCTGATCGTCGCCCTGGGCGTGATGGTCCTGATCCTGGCCCTGGGCGTCTTCCTGCCCATGTGGGAACTGATGAATGTCGCGCGCGGTGGTTGAGAGGCGCCGGCATTGCATCGCCGTCCGGGGGGCGGGCGCACAGCAGGCAACCCGAGCCACTCTCCGGGGGCATGGGCAAGGCGGGTTCACGCTCTTCGAGCTGGCCATCGTCGTGGCTATCATCTCGACTCTTGCCATTCTGGCCATCGACAGGATATGGGCCCTGAGGATGGACGCCGAGCGGGCGGCCGTGGCTCAGGTCGTGGGCTCCCTGCGCAGCGCTCTGGGGCTTGAGGTGGCCAGCCGGGCAGTGCGCAACGGCCTGCGTAGCGTGCCCGAGCTGGAGGGGAGTAACCCCATGGCGCTGATGGCGCAGGTGCCACCGGGCTACCTGGGGGAGTTGGAGCAGGTGGACGCAGCGCTTCTTGACGGCGGGCAGTGGTATTTCGACCCGGGTGACGGCGCGCTGGTCTATCTGGTGCGGTTTCGGGGCAGCTTCGAAACCACGTTACAGGCACCCCAGCGACTGCGCTTTCGCATCGTTCTGCGTTATGAAGACGTGGACGAGAGCAGTCGTTTCGAGCCTGCCAGGGATCGGGTGCACGGACTGGATCTGATACCGATGGAGCCCTACAGCTAACGGGTTCCGGTCAGTCTGACGACCCTCGCCATGCCGGTACCGGCACGCCCAGGATGCGCTAATGGAATCGCGCCAGGCTGGTCAAGCTTCGGCCTCGGGGCTGCGCAGTCCGTCACATAAGCCGGCAGGTTTTTTCCATGCAACTCAAGTGTTTTTTGTCGCTGCCGAATCAACTGGTGGATGTGCCGACGGTACGCCGGCCACGTTCAGAGTTCTGGAGGCTAACCTCCCGTGAAACCAGGACTTCTATCCGGGCTCATGCTGCGGCACAGCGCACGGGCGGGAGACGGAATATGAGCATTGAAGAAAGAGTGGGCTGTGACCCTAAATTCCCAAGGAGCACGATCATGAGAGCAAAGCAGACCGGTTTCACGCTCATCGAGCTGGTCATCGTCATTGTGATACTCGGCATCCTCGCCGCCACGGCATTGCCGCGATTCGTCAACCTGCAGGCGGATGCCCGCAATGCCAAGGTCCGCGGGCTGGAAGGTGGGCTAAGAGGCGCGTCCGCTATCGCCCATGCCACCTTCCTGGCGCGTAACCTGGCCGGCAACGCCGCAATTACCATGGAAGGCGCCAATATCACCATGTGCAACGGCTATCCGACTGCAGATGCGGCCGGCATTCAGGCCGCCACCCAGCTGGTGGGCGCAGACTGGAACATCACCACCGCCGGTGCCAACGACACGGCCTCCATCACCATCGACGCAGTCGGTGACACGGGCGGCACCTGTCGTGTGGTCTACACGGCAGCCAACGATAACGGCGGCGGCGGTGGTACCTGCACGGCGCCGGGCAATGCGCCCACGATCGTCGTGACCGCGAACTGCAACTAACGACTCCAGGGTCGTTTCGGCACAGGGCCGGCGAGGGGTGCCAGGGTTAGGCATCACGCGCCGGCTTTGCCGGGTGTCGGGCCCTGACGAAGGGGTCGCCGCGAGACCTGAACCGTGTTCCAGCCACCTGTCTCCCTGGCCGCCGTGCGGACGGCGGCGCCGGTTCCGCTGATATCCTCGGGAGCTTTCCGCGGCCCCCATGTGCATCTGCGGCCCGTGTGCTTGCTGCCCACGCCATCCAGGCTCCAACAGGGATTCACCCTCACCGAGCTGGTCATCGTCATCGTCCTGGTGGGCATCCTGGCTGCCGTCGCGGGGCCGCGCATGTTCGACCGGCGAGCCTTCGACACGCGAGCCTTTCACGACCAGCTGACGTCGGCCGTGCGCTATGCCCAGCGACTGGCCACGGCCAGTCAGTGCGTGGTGCAGGTGGATGTGAACAGCGGGGTGGCGAACGGATACAGCCTCATGTTTCCGGACAATCTAGCGAACTGCAACGGACCGGGTGCCACTTTCACCGGGGTCAATCCAGTTGCGTCTCCCGATCTTTCCGGCGCCGCTTTTGCAGCCACGGCGCCGGCTGGGGTCGCCATTGCCGGGACGCTGCTGTTCACCTATGACCCCATCGGCAGGCCGTCCGCCAGCGGTGCGGTGAACGTGGTGGGAACGGACACCCGGACGCTCACGGTGGAGCCTGAAACAGGCTTCGTGCACTGATGGGGTCGGCACGCGGCATACGACGAAGCCACACGGGGGTGACCCTGGTGGAGCTGACTATCTCCATTGTGGTGATCGCACTCGCCGTGGTCGGCGTGCTCCCGCTCCTGAGCACCCTGACCCGCCACAGCGCCGACCCGATGATCCAGCACCAGGCGGTGGCCATCGCCGAGGCTTATCTGGAGGAAGTGATGCTCCTGCCCTTCGACGAGCTTGCGGCCAGCGGGACGGCGGAAGGGCCTCTGGGAATCGATGCGGGCGAGACCGGGCGAGGCCTTTACGACGACGTGAACGACTACATCGCGCATACCGACGTGGGCGCGCGCAGTCTCAGCAACCCGGCCGCGGTCATTCCGGGTCTCGACCAGTATACGGTGAGCGTCGTGGTGCAGAACGATCCGAATCTGGGTGCCGGGGCCCTGGCGGTCCCCAACGCGGCTGCCGAGCTGGTCACGGTTCAGGTCAGCCACCCGGACGGGGTGAACGTGGTGCTGGCCGGGTATCGAACCCGGTACTGAGCGGTGTGCGCCTGGCTTTACCAAGATACCTCCGGTGTCGAGCGTCGTCCAGATGCTCACCCGGTGTGGTGGTGTAAGGGGTTCTCACTCCCGGAACTGGTCATCGTGGTCGCCATCAGTGGTATCGTAGCCGCCACGATAGCCACCTTCCTGGTCCGTCCCATGGAAGGCTACGTGGCCCTCGATCGCCGCGCGGAACTCGTAGACGTGGCCGAGATGGCGCTGCGGCGGCTGCAGCGGGATGTCCGCCGGGCCCTGCCGAACACGGTGCGTGTCACTGCGGTGGGTACACGCGCCTGCGTTGAGATGTTCACCACCATCGACGGGGTGTCCTATCGCGCCGGCCCGCCGCCGGGTCCCGCGACCCGCTGGCTGGAGTTCGACACCGGCGACACGGACTTCCACATTCTCGGGCATTTCCGCAACGTGGCCATGGGTGTGCAGCCGGCCGGGCGGAGGCTTGCAGTCTACAGCACCGGTGCCACCGATGCGGCGGGCACACCCCTGGCAGGGGCGAATGCCTATGCTGCGGCAAGCCTGGGGCCCACCCCGCCGGCGGGTAGCCACGTGATCACCCCGGCAGGCACAACCCTGACCCTCACTGCCGGCGTAGACGAGGACCAGGTCAGCCTGGCTCCGCCCCATCAGTTCGCGTTCAGCTCGCCCCAGCAGCGTCTCTACGTGGTGGAAGGGGTCGTGAGCTACCTGTGCGACACGGCCGCCGGAGCCCGCACCCTGACCCGCTTCTGGGACTACAGCCTGAGCGTCGCCCAGGCCTGCACGGCGGGGGGGCTGACCGGTCCAGGCTCAGGGTCGGCCCTGGTGGCCAACCAGGTGGCGGGCTGCGTCTTCGCCTATGCCCCCGGGGACCTGTCGCGACGCGGCCAGCTCTCAGCGCAGCTGGCCATCCAGGACGCGCCGAGCGGCGAGCAGGTGACCTTGCTGCATCAAATACACGTGGACAATGTGCCATGAGCACGCTACCCGCGATTTCTCTCTCAGTACGCCGCAGTTTCGGCCGGCGACCACCTATCCGGGAGTCGGGATTCTCCCTGGTGGCCGCCGTTTTTCTGGTGGTGACTCTGGCGGGTCTGGGCACATTCATGGTTACCATGAGCGCTGTCCAGCAGAAAACCACCCTTCTCGCGCTCCAAGGCTCCCGGGCGGAGCGGGCGGTTCGCAGCGGCGTTGAGTGGGCCCTGCACCAGGTCCTGGATCCGGCGGGCAATACGGCGGCCGCCTGTGGGGCAGCACCGTCGAACCCGACCGTGAACACGCTGGCGCTCACGGTGCCGGGCCTCACCGGCTTCACGGTTGACGTGACCTGCAGCTACACCCAGCACCAACAGGGCCCCGACAATTTCAATGTCTTCGCCATCGACGCCGTGGCGCGCTACGGTGCTTTCGGTCAACCGGACTTTGCCTCGCGCACGCTCCAGGTAACGGCGACGGATTTGTTCTGAGGGTGGCTGGTAGGGCGGAGATGGTAGGTCGTAGGTCGGGAGAATAAGGTAGACGGTAGAGGGTAGGTCAGAGGTGCCGAGGGGGGGGGCGACCTTTGCCGACGTGAGTGTTGGGCCGCGCCGATCATCTTTGGGCGCCGGCAAAGTTCTGTTGTCGCCAGGCTTCGTAGAGAATCACGGCCACGGAATTGGACAGGTTGAGACTGCGGTTGTTGGGAAGCATGGGGATGCGAAGGCGGCGTTCCCGCGGTAGGGCGTGCAGGATGCCACCGGGCAAGCCCCTGGTTTCCGGCCCGAACAGGAGGGCATCCGTGGGCTGGAAGGCGATGTCCGAGTATCGGGTCTCCCCTCGGGTGGAGCAGCCGAACAGGCGCCTTGGCCGTACCTGCTCCACAAAGCTCTCCAGGCTCGAATACTCCAGGATCCTGCTCCACTCCCGGTAATCCAGCCCAGCACGCTTGAGCTTACTGTCATCCATCGAAAAGCCGAGCGGGTGGATGAGGTGTAAGGAGGCGCCGGCGTTGGCGCACAGGCGTATAATGTTGCCGGTGTTGGGTGGGATCTCCGGTTGGAAGAGCACCACATTAAACATGAGAGAGGTCCAGATCTCGATTTGAACAGCGCGGAGTTCAGGTGCCGATAGAAAGCGACGATGCGGCGCGGCTCGCGGTCGAGTTCTGCGGCATACCTTTCAACACGCCCCTGGTGCTGTTGTCGGGCTGCGTTGGCTTCGGCGAAGAGTATACGCGCGTGGAGGGCTTTTCCAACCGGGATGTGGGCGCTGTTTGCCTGAAGGGCACCACGCTTGAGCCACGCCTCGGCAATGCACCGCATCGGATCTGTGAAACGCCGGGCGGCATGTTGAATGCCATCGGCCTGCAAAACCCGGGTTCTCGCCATGTGGTCGACGAGATTCTCCCCCGTTTGGATTTCTCGGAGACGCGCTTCATCGCCAACATTTCCGGCTCCACGGTGACGGAGTATGCCGCCGTTGCAGAGATATTCGACGACTCGCCCATAGACGCCATGGAGATCAATATCTCCTGTCCCAACGTCAAGGAGGGGGGGGTGGCCTTCGGCAACGACCCGGACATGTCCGCTAGGGTCGTGGCAGCGTGCCGCAGAATGACGGACAAGCCGCTGATCACCAAGCTATCTCCCAACCAGACGGACATCGCCGAAAGCGCTCGGCGGTGCATAGAGGCCGGGACGGATGGGCTGGCGGTCATCAACACCCTGATGGGCATGGCCGTGGACGTGGAATCCCGCAGCCCGATTCTGGGCAACAACCAAGGGGGGCTTTCCGGGCCCGCCATTAAGCCGATCGCCGTCCTCAAGGTCCATGAGGCCTACCAGGTGGCCCGGCCCCACGGGGTGCCCATCATAGGCCAGGGTGGAGTGACCAACGCCCTGGATGCCCTGGAATTCATTATCGCCGGTGCCAGCGCCGTGGGCTTGGGCACCGGCTTGTTCTACGATCCCCTCCTCTGTTCCAAGATCAACGCGGGCATTCTGGCTTACCTCGACCGGCACGGCATCCCGGAAGTTGCCCAGCTAACGGGCTCACTGGTCCGCCACGACGCCGCTTCAGTCTGCGAAGTTTGCGAGACGCCTTGAGCTAGACGCCGCACGCCTCACGAGACGCGCGTTTGACGCGACCCTGGGTCTAGCCCGGATTTCTCACCAGGCGAACCTCCGATCGCAGATTATGTTGGCAAACTCAGCACATGGGCTTCATCGAGCCGGTCTTCTTTATTAACAGTCTGTCCTATTCGGTTCTTGGCCCACTCTGGCTTTGCATCTTGACCGATCCCCCTTGAGACATAGCTACAGCTATGCCTCTGCGGGCGATCG
>JASJBY010000081.1 GCA_030066245.1 Gammaproteobacteria bacterium | reverse complement strand
GGAACCGTGAATCCCAACTACATCAACCCGCGGCAGGGCCTCGACCGTCTCCAGAAGCTGATGGACGAGTACGGCGGTGGCGTCACGGTCAACTACATGACCAACGAGAAGCTGCTGAACATCGGTCTGAAGAAGCTGGCGGTCATGGAAGAGGACCTGGAGAAAGTTGCTGCAAAGGACATTCACGAACTGATGCGTGCGTGGGAGCTGAAGCATCGGCATCGTACTTCCGAGTGTGTCCTGCAGCACACTTTGTTCCGCAAGGAAACCCGTTGGCCCGGCTACTACTATCGCGGCGACGCCATGAAGCTGGACGATCAGAACTGGCACGTGCTGACCGTCTCACATCGCGATCCCGCATCAGGTGAGTACACCATGGAGAAGGCACCCTGTTACCACCTCGTCGGGGAAGCTGAGTAGCAATTGCTCTCGACAGAGGCCCGTTCCGGGCCTCTGTCTTTTTCGGGGAAGGTCAACACGTCTGCTGTTGGTCTTTTTTTAGTGGAGATATGAGAGAAGGCGGGTTGGTCAAGCCTCTCGCCTTTCTTCGTTTCTGTGGGGCATGCAGTGAACATTACGCAGATGACCGATGAGGAAATCCTGGCTATTGCCCACCCCATGTGGGATGACCTCATCAAGTACTCCAACAAGGGACAGTACGGGAAATTCGTCCGACATTTTTCTTACAATTTGCTCTTTGGTCTCAACGAGGTCGAAGTGGGTAAGCAGTTTGTCAAAAGCGAGCTGACGAGAAACCTGTCCAAGGAGCGAGACTGTCTCGGCATCATTCGCCGGGGTGAGCACGTTACGGTGCTCTACCGCCAGCGAAGCACCAAGAAAGAAGGTGAGTGGCTTGGCAGACTGGTGCTGGGCTTTGAGGATGGCGAGGTGAAGATCTTCGGCGCTTCTATCTTCTGATTCCCATGAAAGAAGTCATTCAAGACAACAAGCTTGTTGAGCTGAGCTACAAGGTCATCGATCAGAAAACCGGCAATGTCCTCACCGGTGTCGAGTTTCCCATCGGCTACGTCCACGGCTCCAACACCGTGTTGTCACCCCAGGTCACAGCCGAGCTGGAAGGAAAAACCGCTGGGGACGTCATCGAGGTGCCGATTGACTGCAACCTGCTCTACGGGCCCAGAGATGAATCCCTGGTCATTACCGACTACCTGGAGAATGTGCCAGAGGAATACCGGGAAGTCGGCACCACCATCGTCATGGAGAATGATAAGGGTGAAACCAAGAGTTTTCTTGTCACTCGGATGGACGACAAGACATTGACCATAGACGGCAACAACCCGCTTTGTGGCAGGGAGGTCATTTTCCGGCTGGAAGTGTTGTCAGTGCGCGATGCAAGTGATGAGGAGATTGAAGCGGGCGGGCAGGTTGGCGCCGACCCGGCCATTGAGCAGGTCCTCCGTAAGCTCCATTAGTCCGGCCGGACTGCTACCGGTACTCAATGCCCCGCCAGGCTTCGAGCCCTTTCCTGGTCTAGCCCGATCCGTTTCGCAGCCGTTCTCGGGCGTCTTCGACCATTGCGACCAGCCGCGGTCGAAGCTCTTCGGCCCCGGTCAGCCGCGGCTCGAACGCAACCTTCACCACGCCTGAGCCACGGGGGCTGCGATACTCCAGGCCCATAGCGGCGAGATCGATGGACGTCATGCGCGCCTGCGTGGCCTCGCCGATGCCGCCGAAGGCCTGGACATACAGAAGCACGGCGTCTGCGTGGTCGTCGTTCATGTGGTCCATGACCCGTGCGGCGATCCGCTCATCCAGGGCAGAGGCGGGTTGCGAATCTGGCTTGCTGGGCATGGATTTATCCTCCTGCGGCGTTAGGGTAGGGCTGTCTCGGGGCATAGCCACCACCATGAAGCGGTCGCGGGATGCCGGCGAGGGGGGCTTCGATGACGGCAGAGCATCGGTGCATCGTCACGGTTCAGGGGAATCAGCCGGAGCCTAGCTCCGCAACAGGCGGGCCCACCCAGTCCGCTGCCGGAGCCGGCCGTCCTCATATCGAGACGGAGATTCGGGGAGGGTCTCCGTGAGGACCGGAGCGCAACGCGCCTGCACAACGTCACGGAGAAGTCAGACATAACTATGAGGGAATCGATAGACATGATAAATCCAGAACACCAGACACTACGAGCCGGGGGAAATCTTGTGGGCTGTGCCGCAGCCCTGCTGTTGCTCTCCGCTCAGGTCTCCGCCACCAACGGCTACATTCCCCACGGCATCGGAACCGCCTCCAAGGCGATGGCGGGCGCGGGAACCGCTCTGCCGCTGGATGCGCTCTCGGGCCTCCGGAATCCTGCGGCCATGGTTCACGTGGGCACGCGCCTGGACGGAGAGCTTTCCGCCTTCATGCCCAATCGCGAATACAAGGCGAACGGTGACTTCGCGCCCCCGCCGGTGCCCAGTGTGCCGGAGGGCACGGAGTCCAGCGAGAACGATTTCTTCCTGATTCCCTCCATCGGCGCCAACTGGCAGATCGATGAACGAAGCTCCATCGGTCTCAGCATCGTGCCCCAAGGCGGCCTGAACACCGAGTATGACACCCCCACGTTTCAGAACTTCGCCGCCCCGCCGGGATCGCCCTTCAATCCCACGGGCGAGTTTACTGCCGGCGAGCCCACCGGGGTGGATCTCATGATACTGGTTTCGGGTGTGACCTACGCGCGCGAGGTCTTCCGGGGTCATTCCCTCGGTTTGACACCCATATTCGCTGCCCAGCGTTTCAAGGCCCGCGGACTCCAGCCCTTCAAGCAGTTCTCCATTCATCCGAACGACCTCACCAACAGAGGCTACGACTATTCCTTCGGCGGAGGCTTCGGCGTCGGCTATCTCGGTCAACTGCACGAGAAACTTCACGTGGGCGCTTCTTACCAGAGCCGCCTGTGGATGTCCGACTTCGACAAGTACAAAGGCCTGTTTGCGAAAGGCGGCAGCTTCGATATCCCGCCTATTGTCAATGCAGGGCTGGCCTTGAATATCACGCCGGACCTTACCGTGCTGGCCGACTATCAGCGCATCTTCTACGGCGACATCAAGGCGCTGGACAACGACAACAACCCGTCCCTTCCCCTGACGCCCGACCGTTTTCTGGGAGCCTCCGACGGACTCGGGTTCGGCTGGGAAGACGTGGATATCTGGAAGGTCGGCGTACAGTGGAATGCCAACTCCAAAGTGACGGTCCGGGCCGGGTACAGCAACGGTGAGGAGCCTTGGAGCGGGCCCAACACCCTGTTCAACATCCTGGCGCCGGCCACCATCGAGGACCACCTGTCCTTTGGGCTGAATTTCCAGATCAACAAGAGGAACGCGCTGGCATTGGGTTACACTCACGCGTTCCAGAACACCATCCAGGGACAGAGCGCTTTCACGGGTCCACAAACCGGGCACGTCAGAATGCACCAGCACATTGTCGACGTGGGTTGGACTTATGACTTCTGAACCCGGCGTCGCCGGGCTGTCCTGAAGGTCACCTGCCCGACAACCTGGTCGTATAGGAGTCTAGGGTCTCGCGGCTGACACGGTCAGGGGTACCAGCGGCGGCGATGCGGCCGTTGCCCAATAGCCTACCTCGACCGCCAGGACCACTGGCATGGGAGCCGCGCCGCCTTCCAGGCGGCACGGGCTTTCTTCAGCCGGGACTCGCTGGGCTTTGCGATGAGCTTGTCGACGGCCTTCTGCAGCTTGCGTGCGGTGAACAGGGAGTCTTCCTACTTGGCGTGGGCCATATCCGCGTGGTGAGCCAGCACGGCCTTTTCCGCGGGAACGGCCAGGACCGATGTGGTGAAGATACAAAGCAGCAGCAAACCGAACAGCTTCCCTGTTCATTCGCATCACCTCGTTGCTTACCCTCGGTCAGAATTCGGCCGTGGTCCGCAGACCGAAGATCCAGCCCTCAGCATCCTCGGCATCAACAGCATTACTTTCGTAGTCGTCATTCATGTACTGCACGTCGGCGGTGATGGCGATATAGTCACCGAGAGCTAGGCGGTAATAGGTCTCGAATACCATGGTGTCATCGAGGTCATTGTTGCCGTCGAGATAGGCGAAACCGATGCCCACGTTGTCCTCTCCGCGGCCCCAGAGCGCACCGCGTATATCGATGCCACCGGAGTACAGCGCGTCATGCACGACTTCCGCGGCATCATCATCCTGCCAACCCACGCGCAGGAAAGCGCCCCAGTTGTTGCCGATTTGCTGGTCAAACGACAAGACGCCTCCAATCAACCCCTCGTCGTCATCGGTGCCGTCTTCGTTCTCGAACTTCTCGTTCGTCCCGCCCACGGTGAGTCGGTAATTGCCTTCACCCCAGGATGAGTTGAGCGTGTATCCCAGGGTCGCGCCGAAGTAGTTGTACGAGTTGGCGTCCTGTATCTCGTTATCATTTTTGCCGACGTTCATGTACACGCCCCGCAGGATCCAGTTGCCTCTCTCCCACTCCATGGCGCCACCGCCATCGTAGGAAGGCAGATTGGCCTGAGCCGCGTTGACGAAGACTTCGTTCAGAAACTGGGTGTACTCGTCGTTGGCATAGGCGTTTTCATCCAGGTAGTCCGTGGAATCGATGAACCCGCCGGTCATGCCGAGGGAGCTCTTCTTGAAGCGGAAGGTGTGCTTGTACCAGCCGGTGAGCAGATAGTCCCGGTTTCGTCCGTTGATGTCCTCCACATCGTCTTCCAGATCCGCCGCCCAGGTGGTCAGCGTGAAGGGAGAACGCCGGCGAACGTTACCGTCGTCTTCCGTTGAATTGAGGCCGTTACCCGCGGCAAAGCCCAGCTTCATGAAGAATTCATCGTCCTCGGTCAGGCGAAGATGGAACTCGGGCTGCAGGGGCATGCCGGCGTTGAACTCATCATCCCCCTCCTGCCCGGCGATTAGGCCGTCGTCCGAGAGGGTCTGGTACTGCCCCGCGACGGACAGGACGCCGCCCATGGAAAAGTTGTCCGTTATGTCGAGAGCGTGGGCTGGCGTCCCGACACCCAAGGCAAGAAATGACACAGCTAGCGGATGACGTTTCATGGTTGATCCCCCCGATTGTTGCAATGGCTGTCATGCGAGGCAGCATTCTCGTTTCCCACGGCTGAAGATGTGGCAGCCGGGCTGAAAGCGCTGCAAGGCGATTACTTGGTAAGCAGCAGTTTGCCCTGGCTGGTGATCTGGAGTTGATAAGCCGAGCCCTCGTGCTCAATCAATACCCGGGTGGCGCCGCCGAACAGGTCTGAGCTTCGAATACGCCGCGGTGCCAAGTCGTCGAGCGCACGGCTCGCTGACCTCGGCATAGTGGCTTTCTCTGGATGCCTTGTCATGTCGGTTACGACGTCGCTCCCACGCAAGCTTGAGGACTAGAGTCTGCTTAAACGTTCCAGGGGGTCTTGCCTGGCCTCGGCCGTCCCAGGGCTAGGGCAGCCACGGCCGATCCTGTTCCAGCAAGGACCGGCGGCAAAACGCTACGTTATACTATTACCCATTAGCAAGGCTGACAACCCGCCCCGAACAAAAATAACAGCTGACGTTGCCTGGAGCCCGACGCGGCGCACTCGCTCCCAGGCTACTTTCATGCAGCGGGAAAGTGACCGACTCGGTGTCGCTCTTGAACCGAGCGCGACGCTCTTCCCTGGGGGAATGGTCTGGTGGGCAGGGCGGTGACGGCAGGCGCTTCATTTTACCTGGCGCCATCGCTTGACGCGGCGTCTCGCGCTCGCGTCACCGCGTTGGAGCTGCGCCCGGCACCTGAAACCGAGCCCCGGGGTTGCTGCGCGAGTTCGGCAATCAGACGCCAACGGCGCTCGCGGAGGTTCTCCTTGCGGCTCATGATGCGGGCGACGGTGTCCAGCACGCGTCCACGCCAACCTGTCGGATGACTACTTTTGGAGGATGGCATTTCCGATTCGCTCGACCGTTGCCTTAAGCAAGTGCCTGCTGTTGCGGGTCGGCTAAAGCCTGGTGCAGACAGCGGCGGGCGCAGCCGGCGCAACGTCCGCAGCAGGTGGCCACCTGAAGCTGCTCCCGCAGCGCTTTAAGGCTGAGTGCGCCCTGCTGGACGGCTTCCCGTATATCCCGATCAGTGACGGCGTTGCAGATGCAAACATACATGCGGTTGACCTCTTTCCGGCGCCCGACGTATGCTGGCCTATTGCAAGGAGTAAGCGGCCAGCGTAATGCGCAATGCAAATGAGAATGAGTTGCAGTATAAATCCGGCCGACTCCCTTGTCCACTCCTGATTGACCGGCCGGTACCAACGCCGGGTCATACTCTAACTCTCTCTTACATCCTGAAATGCCAGATCACCTGTCAAGTGGCCCGGAGGGATGCGTTGCTCTGCGCATGGGCTTGGTTTACCACTAGAACCAGCAATGAGAGGAGTATCCGATGAAAGGCGAGGCCGGAGCCGTCCGGCTCCTGAACGGCGCCCTGAAAGTACAGCTCACCGCGATTAACCAGTTCTTTCTCCATGCCAGGATGCTGAAGAACTGGGGCCTGGGAGCGCTGAACGACAGGGCCTACAAGCAATCCATCACGGCCATGAAACAGGCCGACAGTCTCGTCGAGCGGATTTTGTTTCTCGAGGGGCTGCCGAATCTCCAGAACCTGGGTAAGCTCCACATCGGCGAGAACGTGCCCGAGATACTCAAGAGCGATCTGCAGCTGGAATCCGATGCGCGGAGTGGGTTGCTGGCGGCTGTGTCCGCAAGCGAGGAGATGAAGGACTACGTGAGCCGCGAGCTGCTCGAGGGCCTGCTGGAGGAGGCCGAAGAGCACGTCGACTGGCTGGAGAGCCAGCTCTGGCTCATCGAGAATACGGGCCTGGAGAACTACCTGCAGTCTCAGATGTGAACGCGCAACGGGCTTGGGTCTGTTAGGAGGACCGCATCATGAAAGGCAAGAAGAAAGTTATCGACCAGCTTCAGAAGCTGCTGCGGGGTGAGCTGGCAGCGCGGGATCAATATTTCACTCACGCACGCATGTACGAGGACTGGGGCCTGACGAAGCTCTACGAGCGCATCAACCACGAAATGGAGGACGAGACGGGGCATGCGGCTGCTCTGATCCAGCGTATCCTGTTTCTCGAGGGCACGCCGGACCTGTCCGAGCAGGATGGCTTGCATATCGGCAAGGATGTCCCATCCATGCTCAAGAACGACCTGAAAGTCGAGTATGAAGTGGTGGGCGCACTCAAGGCGGCGATTGCCATCTGCGAGTCCGAGAAGGATTACCAGTCGCGCGAGATCCTCGAGAAAATGCTCGCCGACACGGAGGAGGACCATGCCTACTGGCTGGAGCAGCAGCTGGGGCTGATCGACAAAATGGGCTTGCAGAACTACCTGCAGTCTCAGATGTAGGTGTCGGCAGGCAGTAGAGTTGATTCGCGCCGGGCCGGGATGATACAAGAAGTCAGGTTTCTGCTTGCGGTCTGGGGATGCGCTTCAACTCTGGAAAAGGGCGGCGTGCGGGCGAGTTGCAGCGCAAGCTGCATATCAGCCTGATTCTTCTTCTTCTGCTGGTAACCGGGGTGATCGTTGCGACCGCCCTGGCTAAGGCAACGCGCGTCCGTCACGAGGTCTTCTCCGCGCTCATTTCGCAGACCACCGAACGAGCCGGCGCTGCCGTGCGGGACTACCTGGCGCCCGTCGATTCCAGTCTCAGGCTGCTGCGGCGTTGGGGTATGTCCGCCGATCTGCAGAAGTTTGACGAACGGGAGCTGGCGGGTCGGTTCATTCCCGTGCTGGAAGAATTCTCAAGGCTTTCCGGCGTCATCCTTGCCGATGATACTGGGCGGGAAGTCTTCGTATATCGCCATGAAGAAAAGTGGAGAATCCGCACCGTTGACGCCGAGCAGCGCCCTGGAATTGTCGAGAGACAGCAGTGGGACGATCCCTCCGGCCCGGCGAGGCAATGGTCGGAACAGCTCGACTACGATCCGCGTACCCGCCCCTGGTTCGAGAGCGCCACTGCGCCAGGCCAGGATGAAACCGTTCACTGGACAGCGCCCTACACCTTCGTCACGGCGAAGCAGCCCGGCGTGACGGCGGCAGCGGCCTGGCGTGCAGCGGGAGAGCCGGGCAAGACCTTCGTCGTGGCGCTCGATGTGCTGTTGCGACAAGTTATCGAGCACACCGCTTCCATTGCCGTCAGCGAGCACGGCAAGGCGTTTTTGTTTGATTCCCAGGGACAGCCGATCGAGTCACCCGGGACTGCACCCCGAGCTCAGGTTTCCACCATGGAAGCGGCTATCCCACAGGCGCTCGAAGTCTGGCGGGACAGTCCGGAGCAGCGAACTCAGGTGGCGCCAATCAAGATCGGCGCCCGGACTTACTGGACCGGGTTTCAGCCGGTATCGGCCCGGGACGAGGCGTTTTGGGTTGGTGTGGTGGTGCCGGCGGCGGATTTTCAGGCAGAGATCCAGAGCCGCCAGTACTGGCTTTGGGGGGTGGCAGGTGCGAGTCTCCTCATCGGCGGATTGCTGGCCACGCTCATCGCCCGCTATTACGGCGGCCACTTGAAAACACTGGAACGGCGGCAGGCACCGCGCGGTGCAAACGAGGAAGAGGTCAGGGCCCTGATCGCTCAGGGAGAGAGCGCGCATCTGGAGTTCAAGTCCACCATGCGATTCAACCTCAAGGCCGACCGCCCGGGAAAGGAGATTGAGCTGGCCTGGCTGAAAGGCATTGCTGCCTTTCTCAATGCCGAGGGCGGCGTGTTGCTGATCGGCGTGGCCGACGACGGTGCCATAGTCGGTCTCGGCCATGATGACTTTGCCAGCGATGACAAGTGCCTGCTGCACTTCAACAACCTGGTAGGTCAGCACATCGGCCAGGAGTTCGCACGGTACCTCTCGCCCAGGATCGTTACGGTGGGGAGCGAGAAGGTATTGCTCGTGGAGTGCGAGCCCGCCGGCGAGCCCGCCTTCCTCAAGAACAGGGAGAAAGAGGAGTTCTACGTAAGAACCGGACCGCGCAACGCCAAGCTGCCAGTCAGCAAGGTTCTGAAGTATCTGCAGACGCGCCAGACCGCCGGCTGAGCAGTGGTTTACTGCAACACATTCTTGCATCACCTCGGGGCGTGGCTGCAACGACGCGCTCCGGGCTTTAAGTTTTCAGGGAGAGCTCAGGATGAGATTGTCCACAATCGCGGCCGTGGCAGTGCTCGTGGCCGCGTGCTCCAATGCACCGCCAGTTCCGGAGACAGCGGCGTTCAAGACCAAACAGGGAAAGGCCTGTGCCGAACAGTGTGAGTCGGAGTATTCCAAGTGCGAGAACACCTGCAAGATGATTCGCGGTCCGACCGGCGGTCCGGCCAGGCAGCGCAGCAATTGCATCAGCGCGTGCATTCGCAAGATCCAGGCCTGCTACGGCGACTGTGAAGCCGCGGCGCCCGCGGTGTCTCCAAAACAATAGCCTCCCAAGGTCCTGCGAAAACAGCCGCCTGCACGGGGGTCGACATCGGCCTGACAACCGCGCCGGCGCATCTGCGGGGCGGCTGGTTCGCCGCCGGGCGTAGTCTCGGCCCGGCATACGCACGGAGCGCTTGTGTCGTAACGCCTGAAAACGACGCCTGTCGGCGGCTCGACAGTATTGTTCAAGCTCCGACAGGCCGGCTCTCGCTTTCTTTCATAACCCTCTGATTACAAATCCGCCAAGTCGCTGGCACGGGTGTTGCCCCTAGGCTGGTCAGGGGCGGTCGACTGGACAGCGCCCGGAGTACCGGGGAGTCGAGTCGGGACGCATCGGTTTGCAGTGGGGAACCAGGGGTCGGCGCGGTGCCGTTACCGCGTTGGTTGGCGAAATGCCAGAAAAAGGCCATCAGGAGCCGCCAGGCGCGACGCGGATGGAAACGGTCTACGCCTCTGCCGTCGGGGGCGGTGGGCTCGAATAATCCGCTCTGACCTCTTGCTGCTCAAAGCGGGGCTAGGCCCCGCTTTTTTTACGCACCAGGTCAGGCAGCGATGGGGATTCGACGCGGCTGGTGCTCGTCTCTCTTCGGTATTACGACCTCGAGGACGCCATGTTTGCCGTGGGCCTCCACTTTTTCTGCATCGGCACTGCTCGGTAGTGCGAACCGCCGGTAGAAAACGCCGCGGGCCCGTTCAAGTCGAGCGTACTGCTCGCCGTCTTCCTCCGTTTCCGCAACACGCTCGCCGCGGATGGTGAGGACGCCCTTGTCCACGGTGATCTCGATGTCTTTCGGATCAATGCCGGGTACGTCCACATACAGCACGAAGCGGTCG
>JASJBY010000080.1 GCA_030066245.1 Gammaproteobacteria bacterium | reverse complement strand
TGCCCGCTGCCCGCTGCCCGCTGCCCGCTGCCCGCTGCCCGCTGCCCGCTGCCCGCTGCCCGCTGCCCGCTGCCTACCGGATGACGCTGCTCGCGGGTTCGGCTTCGCTCGTGGGCTTGGGCTTTTCCTTTTGTGTGGGCTGGCGCCGGGTTCTGACGGTCATGACGCCGGCGATAATGACCAGGGTTGCGCCGACGGCCGTGACCAGATCCATTAACTCGCCCCAGAATAGCCAACCGTAGGCGGTGGCGAAAATCACCGAGGAGTAGGTGAACGGTCCCACCTGGGCCGCAGGCGCGAGGGCGTAAGCCCGGGTCATCAGCAGCTGACCGGCGGTTGCGAAAACTCCAACGGCAACCAGCAGGCCCCAGGCGGTGGGTGGCGGAGTGACCCAGTGCCAGGCCAGGGGTAGGGCCGAGATCATGGTCCCAATCAGTGCGAAGTAGAAGACGATCCGGGTCGTGGGCTCGGTGGCGCTCAGACGTCGTATGGTGACCTTGGCCAAACCGGCCAGGACGGCTCCCAGGAGCGCTATCAGGGCGACGGGAGACACCTCCGCAAAGCCGGGTCTCAGGATCAAGGCGACGCCCAGGAAACCCACACCAATCGCCCAACGCACCTTGTTCGGCACATACTCTGCAAGCCACAGCAAAGCGATAATCGGAATGAACAACGGCGCGGACACCTTCAGCAGCATGGCCTCCGCCAGGGGCATGTGGGCGATGGCGTAGAAGAAGCAGTACATGGCGCCAAGGCCCGCCAGCCCGCGCAGGATATGCAAACGCGGGTGGTCGGTCCCAAGACTGCCGGCGCCGCTTCTTAGCAGCCACGGCAGCACCAGTGCGAGGCCAAGAAGGTTGCGGAAGAAGACCACGGAGGCGCTGGGCAGCTGCTCGGACAGCACCTTGATGGTTGCGCCCATGGAGGCGAACATGAGCTCGGCAGCCACGGCCAGCAGCGCTGCGAGAAGAAGCTTGGGAGCAAGCGCGTGCGTCATGGCGTGATTCCAGGGAGAACGTGCCGGGAGAGGCTCGGGACGGGGTAGTATAGCAGGCACCATGTTTCGGGGGCCGCCGGGCGCGCTGCGGCCCAACGCCAGCTTTTCGAGCGTCACGGGGGATGGTTGCAAATGGACAGGCCCGAGGCCATGGGCCCAATTCTCATCGTCGAGGACGATCGGAACATCGCCTCGCTGGTAGCCACCTACCTGGAGCGCGAGGGCTTCAACACCATTGTCGCCCATGACGGTGAACAGGGGCTCCAGCTGGCCAGGCGCCACCAGCCCATGTTCGTCGTGCTGGATCTGATGCTGCCCAAGGTGGACGGATGGGCCGTGTGCCGACAGCTCCGAAGCTACTCGGATGTCCCCATACTCATGCTGACCGCGCGTGGTGAGGAGGTCGACCGAGTTCTCGGATTCGCCCTCTCTGCCGATGACTACGTGGTCAAGCCCTTCAGTCCTCGGGAGCTGGTGGAGCGCGTCAAGGCTATCCTGCGCCGGACGCGGTCCGCCGGCCACCCCAGTCGACTTCCCCTGGTACACGAGAATCTTGTCCTGGATCCGGACAGGCAGCAGGTCACGTTGGACGGACAGCCGGTTGAGCTTACCCCGTCAGAGTATCGACTGCTACACATCCTGATGACGTCGCGCGGGCGAGTCTTCACGCGTCAGCAGCTGTTGAATCATCTGCAGGACCGGGGACAGGTGGTCGTGGAGCGGGTGATTGACGTGCACGTGGGCAAGCTCCGCCGCAAGATAGAAGCCGATGCCTCCCGGCCCCGCTTCATCCTGACCGTGCGAGGCACGGGCTACCGGTTTGCCGACCCGACCTGATATCGGCGCGCAACATGTACAACCGACTGCTCTGGAAGCTGCTTGCCATAAATATTCCGGTCGTGGCGGGCGTTATCCTGGTGGTCTGGCTGGCGATCGACTATCTGGCCGCCGATTACTTCGCGGTATTGATGGAGGAGTATCACGTCTCGCCTAACGATGCGCACGGCATCTTTCTGAACGCGGTTCACCGGTATCTGCTCGGCGCGACCCTGTGCGCTTTTGCGCTGGCCGCGGCTCTGAGTTTTCTGCTCACACGCAAGGTTCTGCGGCCCCTGTCTGAAATGATGCAGGTTACCCGAAGGCTTTCTGATGGCGATTACACGGCACGTGTGCAGGTGCAGTCCAAGGACGAAATCGGTCGCTTGGGGGCGGCGTTCAACCGCATGGCCGATAATCTGGAGCGTATCGAGCGGCTGCGCAAGACCATGGTGGCGGACGCGGCACACGAGCTGCGCACGCCCCTCACCAACATCAGGGGTTACCTGGAGGGCCTGCAGGAGGGCGTGGTGTCGCCCTCGCAGGAGACCTTCGAGATGCTGCACTCTGAGATGCTGCGCCTGGTCCGGTTGTCCGAGGATCTGCTGTCCCTGGCCAGGGCCGACGCCGCAAAGCTGGACCTCCGGCCGCAGCCCTTCTCGATGCGCGACCTGGTGGAAGAGGTGCTGGACTTCAACCGCCTCCGTCTTTCCGCCAAAGACCTGAAGGCCGAAGTTCGATTCCACGAGGGGGCCGATGCGGTGCTGGCGGACCGGGACAAGCTTCTGCAAGCCGTGCGCAACCTGTTCGACAACGCCTGGCAATACACCCCGCCGGGGGGGCGGATCCAGGTGTCGGCGAAACGGGTGCCCGAAGGTCTTCGCGTTAGTTTCGTCAACACGGGCCAGGGGATCGCTGCCGAGGACCTACCTTACATTTTCGAGCGCTTCTATCGCGCCGACAAATCCCGGTCGCGGGACCATGGCGGGGCAGGGATCGGTCTGTCCATCGTCAAGGAACTGGTGGAGGCCCATGACGGCAAAGTCGGGGCAACCAGCGCGGACGGTCAGACCACAGTGTGGTTCACGCTGCCTTGCTGAGCCGTCTTTAACAAATCTTTAAACGCCCTTTACGTTTTGTTTATACACGCTTTGTAGTCTCTACCCTTAGGCCGGTACGCGCGTCGGTCCGGCAGGCCGGCAGGTGCCGCCAGCGCCCCGGTCGGATCTCGAACAAACGGCCAAACCCATGGTCTCTCACTGGGGTGCGGACGAGCGGTGTCAAGAATCCGCGTCGGTTACCGAAAGCAGGCCATGCAGGGGCGGCCGGCGCCCGAGACAAGGCTGTGATGTCAAGCCTATCGAAGATTACAGGTGGAATGATGAGCAAGCGAACAAGGTTGCGGCGCGTATTCAATGCGCTCTTAACAGCAGGTGCGATTCTGGCAGTGCCAACGGGCAGCGCAGTTGCAGAAGCGCCGAGCACTGAATCGGCTGTCTTTGCCGGCGGATGCTTCTGGTGCATGGAGCCGCCCTTCGACAAGCTCGATGGTGTGGTGTCCACCACTTCCGGTTACATCGGTGGTCACGTGGAGGAACCGAGCTACAAGCAGGTCGTGGGCGGTCGTACCGGACATGCCGAGGCAGTACAGGTGGTATATGACCCGGCCCGGATCAGCTACCGGGAACTGCTCGACGTGTTCTGGCGCAACATAGACCC
The DNA here is from genome assembly GCA_030066245.1 of Gammaproteobacteria bacterium. GTDB lineage: Bacteria > Pseudomonadota > Gammaproteobacteria > JAABTG01 > JAABTG01 > JASJBY01. Next base: position 15,994 of record JASJBY010000080.1, on the reverse strand, counting down.
GTTGGACGCCAGGGGTCAGTTCTGCGACAAGGGCGATCAGTATCGCAGCGCCGTGTTTTACGAAGGCGACGACCAGAAACGGGCAGCCGAGGAGTCGAAAGTGGCATTGGAGGCCAGCGGTCGTTTCCGGGAGCCGATAGTCACCGACATAGTCCCTGCCACGACCTTCTATCCGGCCGAGGACTATCATCAGGATTACTACCTGAAGAATCCTCTCCGGTACAAGGCCTATCGCTTCGGCTGCGGAAGAGATCGCCGTCTGAAAAAGCTCTGGGAAGATTCCACGTCCTAATCCCCCGCGGAGACCACGAGGTACAGTGTCATGAAAAGACGCCGTGTTATACAGACCTTGGGCGGACTCGCAGTCGCGCCTGTGCTTTGGAGTGCCGTGTACGCGGGCGCAGAAAGCAAGACCAAGGTTCAGCAGAAGCTGACCCGTAGCGACCAGGAGTGGCGGCGTCTACTCACGCCGGAGCAGTATGACGTGCTCCGTAAGGAAGGCACGGAAAGGCCGTGGACCAGCCCCCTGAACGATGAGAAACGCGCTGGCCAGTATGTGTGCGCGGGCTGCGACCAGCCCCTGTTCACATCCGAGATGAAGTACGACAGTGGAACGGGCTGGCCCAGCTTCTTCGACGTGCTTGATGGTGCCGTCGGCACGAAACGGGACTTCAAGCTGATTCTGCCCCGCACTGAGTATCACTGCTCCCGCTGCGGGGGCCATCACGGCCACGTGTTCAAGGACGGGCCGAGGCCCACCGGACTGCGCTACTGCAATAACGGCGTGGCCCTGAAGTTTGTCCCGGCTGAAGCCTGAGCCCGTGCGGGTTTTCCTTATCCTGGCCGCGCTGCTGTCGACCGGTCCAGCCGCGTCAAGCCCAATCCTTCAGGTGCAGAGCCAGCCCGAGCAGGTCGCCGTTCTGGAGCTTTTCACCTCTCACGGCTGCAGCAGCTGTCCTCCGGCGGACAAATGGCTGCGGCGCTTCGTCGACCATCCGGGTCTCTGGACAGAGGTCATTCCCATGGCGTTTCACGTTGACTACTGGGATAGCCTGGGCTGGCCCGACCGTTTCGCGTCCAGAGCCTTCAGTGATCGACAGCGGGACTATCGCCGTCGTGGACGCATCGGCGCGGTTTATACGCCGGGTTTCGTGGTCGGCGGTCGGGAGTGGCGTGGCTGGTTTCGCGGCAAGGAGCCGCCGCTGAAAACCGGTCAGCGTGTTGGAACGCTCTCGTTGTCACTTGACCGGGAGCGCAGCGCGCTGCTCAGCTTCGCCCCGGCGTCCGGGCTGGCGGGCTCGACTCTAACAGCGCACCTAGCGGTGCTCGGGTTCGGTATATCCACGCCGGTGGGTGGTGGTGAGAACGCCGGACGGGTTTTGGAAGAGGACTTCGTCGTGCTCGGCTACGGCGCCACAGCCGACGCGCAGCCGTCGGGGGAGTGGCGGATGGACTTGCCGAAGACCGAGTCAAGGGGCTCGTCTCGACTCGCCGTTGTGGCATGGCTGAGTGTCGATAACGATCCGGCACCCGTTCAGGCCGTCGCCGGATGGCTCCCCTGATTCCCATCCGCTAGCGCGCACTTATCACCAGGCGCGCTAGCCCCTCGACCCGGGGTGCGGACCGGCCCGGCCGCGCCCGCACCGACACTGGGCGCCAGTCAGCGTATCTCTGCACCATGGTGGTGCCGCATCCTGCGCCCGTTCGCACCTGACCCACCTCATGCATTAAGCTGTGCGACCGCAAAATCCGTGGGCCAACAGGACCAGCGCTGGAGACCGATACAACGGGGGAGGCCAGACGATGCCGGCACGAAACGTGCTGGTCCTGACGGAACTTCTGCCGCGTGGACCCGGGGTCCGCGCGCCTGACGAACAACAAGCCATGGAGCAAGACACTTGGATGACGTGACGGAGAATGGCGTTGCGGCCAACGCCCTGACGATAGAAGAAATCGCGCAGCTTGTCTCGAAACACCGCAAGCCCAACGAAACGCTGGACAACATCGTCCGACTCATCAGGGGTCGTTTTCGCACCGACGTGTGTTCGGTGTATCTACTGGAGCCTGATCGGGCGCATCTTGTGCTGGCTGCGACCGTGGGTCTGCGTCCAGAGAGTGTCCGTCGCGTGCGCATGGGGTTGCACGAGGGCCTGGCGGGCCTCGTGGCCGAGAAGCTCGAGCCCGTGGTCGTGGAAGACGCTGCCGCGCACCCGCGCTACAAGCACTTTCCCGAGATCGGCGAAGAGCCGTACCACACCTTCCTGGGCGTTCCACTGGTGTACCGCGGCTTGCTGCAGGGAGTGCTGGTGGTGCAAACGGTGGAGCACCGGGAGTACTCCCAACGGGAGATGCAGCTCCTGGTTGACGCTGTCACCCCGTTGGGGCCCATCGTGAGCGAAGCACGGGCCCTGGACCAGCTGATCGCCCCCGCCTACGAGCGCCTGTGGACCCTGGCCCACAACCTCTGGTGGACGTGGGATCCGGAGGGCGATGCCCTGTTTCGGTCCCTCGACCCGGTGCGCTGGCGCAAGCTGGACCACAATCCCATTGCTCTGCTGGCCGAGATCCCCTTCGATGAGCTTGAACGGCGCATCGATCAGCAGGTTCTGCATACCCGCATCGACTACGCGTATCGACGCTTGCGCAGCTACCTTGGCGCCGAGGACACCTGGGGTGGCACCCACGCCGGTATTCTGGCGGCTCGGCCCGTGGCTTACTTCTCGGCGGAGTTCGGACTGCACGAATCCATCCCCATCTACTCCGGCGGCCTCGGCGTGCTCGCAGGAGACCACATCAAGAGTGCTTCGGATCTGGGCGTGCCGCTCATCGGTGTCGGCCTGTTCTACGACCAGGGCTATTTCAAGCAATGGCTTGACCCGGATGGCTGGCAGCATGAGGACTATATCGACGTGGAGGTGGAGTCCCTGCCCCTGGAAACAGCCGTGGGGCGCGACTGCCAGCCCATCAAGGTGCACATCGATACCATGAACGGCCGCCTCCACGCCCGTGTCTGGAAGCTCGCGGTCGGGCGCTGCACCCTGCTGCTGTTGGATTCCAACGTGGAGGAGAACAGCCCGGAGGACCGGGAGCTGACTTCCCGCCTGTATGGTGGCAACGATCGCACACGAATCCGCCAGGAGCTGTTGCTCGGCGTCGGCGGCGTGCGCGCCCTGCGTGCCCTGGGGGTCTTGCCGGGGGTTGTCCACATGAACGAGGGACACAGCGCCTTCGCCGTTCTGGAAGTGATCCGCGAACGCATGGGCATCGAGGGCATCCCCTTCGAGGAGGCCGCCCGCCGGGTGGCGGTGCGCACGGTCTTCACCACCCACACACCGGTCCCGGCCGGTCACGACAGCTTTGAGCCGGGCCTGGTGGAGGAGCACCTGGGGCCTCTGCGGAAGGCGCTTGGCTTGTCGCCGGAACAGCTCATTGGGTTGGGTCGTGTGGTGCCCGATGACACGTCCGAGCCCTTCTGCATGACCGTCCTGGCGCTGAAACTGTCCCGCCGGGCGAACGGCGTGTCGGCTCTCCACGGTCGCATCTCCAGAACCATGTGGGCGCGGCTCTGGCCCGCCAGGTCCGAGGAAGAAGTCCCTATCGGTCACGTGACCAACGGCGTTCATGTGCTCTCCTGGCTGGCGCCGCAGATGCGCCATCTCTACGACCGTCATCTGGGTACGACCTGGGCGGAGCGCAGCGGTGAGCCGGACGTATGGGCAGGCATCGATGCGGTGGATGACGGCGAGCTGTGGGAAACCCACCAGGCGCTCAAGGCACGTTTGCTGGACTTCGTGCGCAGCCGCATGATGCGCCAGGCCAAGCGCGAGGGGGCGCCGCCGGAGCTGTTGCAGGAGCTGCGCCGGGCCCTCAGCCTGGATACGCTCACCATCGGCTTCGCTCGCCGCTTCGCAGAGTACAAACGGGCCGACCTGGTGCTGCGCGATCTGGAGCTTCTCACGGAGCTGATGAATGACGCCCAGGCTCCGGTGCAGTTCGTCTTCTCGGGCAAGGCCCATCCCCACGACCAGATCGGCAAGGGGATACTCAAGCGTATCGCCGAGCTGAGCCGCGATTCCCGGTTTTCGGGCAAGCTGGTGTTCGTCGAGGACTACGACATCAATACGACCCGGCATTTGATCCAGGGCGTCGACGTGTGGCTGAACAACCCGCGTCGCCCCCTGGAGGCTTCCGGGACCAGCGGGCAGAAAGTGGTCTTGAACGGCGGCCTGAACCTGTCCGTAGTGGACGGCTGGTGGGCCGAGGCCTACGACGGTCGCAACGGCTTCGCCATCGGCCTCGGTGAGACCCACAGCGACCTGGAGACGCATGACAAGCGGGACGCCGACGACCTGATCCGGACCATCTGCGAAGAAATTCGGCCGCTCTATTACCGGCGTGATGCCGACGGCATACCCCGCGGCTGGATCGCCTGTATGAAACGGGCCATACGAACCCTGGGCTGGCGTTTCAATGCCGATCGCATGGTGATGGACTACACCTCGAAATGCTACCTGCCTGCCGCCGGCGGCACGTCCAGTGACATGAGCCGCGTCTGAGGCGCCCGGCACGGGTGCTCGTGTGCGCTGGAGGCTGAGGGGCCGGTATCAGCCTGCGGAGACGTGCCGGAGGTGCGCAGCGAGCACATCGGCCACGCAGGCCGTCAGGCGCTTGGCCGTGGGGATGTGCAGGAACTCGTTCGGTCCGTGGGCGTTCGACTGCGGACCCAGCACGCCGGTAATCAGGAACTGGGCTTCGGGAAAAGCTTCGCCCAGCATGCCGATGAACGGTATGGTGCCGCCTTCACCCATGTACATGGCAGGTTTTCCGAAGCGAGCCATGGAGGCGTCTTCCAGGGCCTGCTCCAGCCATGGGCTGACCGGGGGCGCGTTCCAGCCCGTGGCGCCTTCCTCCGGCTCGAAGCGTACTTCCGCCCCACAGGGTGGATGGGCCTCCAGCAGGGTTCTGACATGTTCGGTGGCGTCTTCGGCCGCCACGTTAGGCGGCAAGCGCAGGGACAGCTTGAGGGCCGTGAAGGGACGCAGCACGTTGCCGGCGCTCGACAAGGGCGGCAGGCCATCGACACCGGTTACACACAGGGTGGGTCGCCAGGTTCGATTCAGGATCAGCTCCACCGGGTCCTCGGATACAGCCCGGGTGTTGCCCTGGAAAGGAAACCGGGCATGCACCGAGTCGCCCAACACCTGGGCAGCTCGGGCGGCCTGGCGTCGACGCGATTTCGGGATCTGGGCTTCGAGCTCCGGGAGCCGGACCTGCCCCGTCTGCGTGTCCTCCAGGCGGTCCATGAGCCGGCGCAGGACCCGGAAGCTGGACGGCACGACACCGCTGGCGTCCCCGGAATGCACACCCTCTGTGAGCACCTCCACCGTCAGCGTACCGCCCACCATGCCCCGCAGGGAAGTCGTGCACCACAGCTGCTCGTAGTTGCCGCAGCCGGAGTCCAGGCAAACAACCAGGCTGGGGTCGCCGATGCGCTCTCGGAGCGCCTCCACATAACGGGGCAGATCGTAGCTGCCGCTCTCCTCGCAGCATTCGATGAGCACCACGCAGCGTGCATGTGCCATACCCTGCTCCTGCAGGGCCCGGATGGCGGTCAGGGAGGCGAAAACGGCGTAGCCATCGTCGGCGCCGCCGCGCCCGTAGAGCCGGTCGCCCTCGACCACCGGGGTCCATGGGCCCAGGCCCTCGCGCCAGCCCGTCATCTCGGGTTGTTTGTCCAGGTGTCCGTAGAGCAGCACCGTGGCGTCCGATTGCCCGGGGATCTCCATAAACAGCACAGGCGTGCGGTTCTCCAGTCTGACAACTTCCACGCTGAGGCCGCGGATCCGCTGCTCCCTGCACCAGGCTTCGGCAAGCCCCACGGCGTTCTCCATATGGCCGTTGGCCCGCCAGTCCGCATCGAAATGGGGAGACTTGTTGGGTATGCGGATGTACTCCATGAGACGGGGCAGAATCGAGCCGTCCCAGGCCTGTTCGATGAAGCGTTCGGCAAGTGCTGCGTTCATTGGGGAGAACCACTTTGTGAAGGATAGAGGGCAGTCTAAGCTCCGCCCGAGCGAAGGCCAACTGCCGGATATTTCGACAACAGTTTGCTCGCCCTATTGCCGAAATTGATAGACGTGGCTTCGCCGGGCGTCGGCAGGTTGACGTCCATCGTGGCGTCCGATATAGCTGATAGCGGCGCGGTCAGGAAATTCCCATGGAACGTTTCGTCCTCGATACCAGCGTATTTACTAATCCGAACATCTTTGCCCAGTTCGGCGATACGTCTCAGGCGGCCATCCTCGAGTTCCTGGGGCTGGCCAGGCGGGTCAAGGCGCGGTTCTACATGCCGACGTCCGTCTACGAGGAGCTGGGCAAGGTTAAAGACCTCGCCACCGTCGCCGCGGATTTCGAGTCGGTAGTGCGCATACGCTCGCCCCGCAAGTTCAAACTCATGATTCCGGGCGAGATCCTCTACGAGTTCATCGAGGAGGTACGTACTCGCATAGACCGGGGGCTGCGCATCGCCGAGGAGTTGACCAAGGAAGCCAGCCAGTTCGGCGGCGGAGACACTCCCGACATGGGGCAGCTCATCAACCGACTGCGCGGACGCTACCGGGAGGCGCTGCGCCAGGGGATCCTGGACAGCAAGGAGGACGTGGACGTGCTGTTGCTGGCTTACGAGCTGGACGGCACGCTTATCTCAGGCGATGAAGGCATGCGCAAGTGGGCCGACAAGGTGGGCATACACATCATCAGCCCCGGCAACCTGAAGCGCGTCCTGAGTCAGCTGGAGACCCATGGCAACCTGCCGTCAGTCGAAGACTAGGCCGCCGCCCAGGACGTGGCCGAGAAGACCTGACATGGCCGCGTGCAGCTTGTCGAACTCCAGCACATAGTACTCGCCTTCCTTCTCCAGCCTGCGCTGCGCCACATGTGCATGGCCGGTGGAACGCTTCATATGGCGGAGCAGCCGGCGGGCGTTCTCGGGATCCCGGAATCGGCAGCGGTGGGTGTGGTACACGCGTTGCTCCCTTTTCGACTGCTCGATGGCCCGCGACAGGCCGTCGAGGAAAGCACTGCCGAGCTGGCGGCGCACGTCGATGACATCTTCCTCACCCTGTTCCTCCAGGAACAGGGCCAGCCTCAAAACCCTGCCGACGAAGTACTCAGCCGGCAGGTCCCGCAGGTGATCAACCGTGCCCCTGATGTCGTCCATGCAGGAATAGCTGGTGACCAGTTTCGTGCGGTGGTCCCGGGTGGAGTCCTCCTTCATGACCACGCCTTCGCGGCCTTCCTCGGTAAGTTGCGCCAGCAGAGCCCGCATCTCCTCCACCTGGTCGGGCCTGTAGCGGCCGTAGCAACACACGGCGGGTAGCTTGTACTCCTCCAGCAGCGCCTGCTTCTCCGGCTGGGGCAGATAACCTGCTTGGTCCGTCCGCATCATGTCGAAGACGAACAGCTGCACGTCCTCCTTGATGTAGGGAGGATGTCCCGAAATGTAGGGCTGGCCGGGCCCGGCCACTTCGGCACAAAGAACCAGATGGGGCTGCTCTCTCAGAATGCGAAGGTCGGCCAGATCAGGTGCCCGGTCGGTAGTGAAGGGACAGATGAAGCCGCCCCGGGAGAACGCCAGAACGTCTTCGCCCACCCGTGCCAGACGGACGTTGTAGCCGTCCACCTTTTCTTCCACCCAGAAAGGGGCTCGGAACTGGTGCTGAAGACCGGTCGCGAGGCGCAGGATTCGGCCAATGCTGGGGTAGCCGTAAATCACCTTGCCGTCAATGACGACGCTGCCGCGCGGGGCCTCGTGGTACTTGTCGGTGAGGCGAAGCAACTTCCAGGGCCCGTACTCCTCGTAGCGGGCTTTGTTGTGGGCGACGGCTTCGTGAAGGAGGGAAGCAGACATGGTGGCTCCACGGATCGCTGTCATGACATGAAGCATAAACACAGACTGACGGGCGAGGCCACCTGCCGGCGCGCCGGTACGGCGCGCCCGGTCGGCCGGGACGGCTAACAGGATGCAGGTATTCGACGCGTCGCTTAATCGGGTGCATCGACGAAGAGGACACGGGTGCTGGCGTGCGTCGGGAACGTTACAATGGCGCACGGTCTAAACGCCACGTATTGATTTTTATATAGAATTTATACGGCTCGGCACAGGGTCGGGCTTGTTACGGAGGGCACTGAGTCACGTGAGTTTCGAACACTTGAAGTCCACTCCCATCGATTCCCTGCGCGTATCCGTGGAAGCCTACAGGCACAGGGAAACGGGTGCGCGGCACTATCATTTGGCAGCGCAGGATGCCAACAACGCCTTCCTGGTGGCTTTTCCGACCGTTCCCCAGGACTCCACCGGCGTGGCTCACATTCTGGAGCACACGTCCTTGTGCGGCAGCCGGCGATTCCCTGTGCGTGATCCCTTCTTCATGATGACCCGTCGGTCTTTGAACACCTTCATGAACGCGTTCACCAGCAGTGACTGGACGGCCTACCCTTTCGCGAGCCAGAACCGCAAGGATTTCGACAACCTGCTGCGGGTGTATCTGGATGCCGTGTTCTTTCCCCGGCTGGAAAGGCTCGACTTCGCCCAGGAAGGGCATCGCGTGGAGTTCGCCGAGGCCGAAGACCCGGAGAGCGATCTGGTGTTCAAGGGTGTGGTCTATAACGAGATGAAAGGGGCTATGAGCTCACCGACCACACGGCTGTGGCATCTGCTCCAGTCGGAGCTCTTTCCGACCATCACCTACCATTACAACAGCGGCGGTGAGCCCGAAGAGATCCCAAATCTCAGCTATGAGCAGCTGAAAGCCTTTCATGCCCGCCACTACCACCCCTCGAACGCGGTGTTCATGACCTACGGCAACATTTCGCCTGGCGAACACCAGGAGCGCATCGAAGAGTTCGCCCTCGGTCAGTTCGACCTCCTGGATGCGAACTTCGACATACCGGACGAGCGGCGCTACACAGCGCCGGTGATTGCCGAAGGTCGCTATGCCCTGGACGGCGAGGAAGACACCCATGGCAAGACTCACATCGTCATGGGCTGGCTCCTCGGTAAAAGCGCCGACCTGCGGACCATCATCCAGGCGCATCTGCTCTCGGGTGTGCTCCTGGATAACAGCGCGTCGCCGTTGCGCCAGGCCCTGGAGACGACGACTTTGGGCAGTGCCCCCTCGGAACTCTGTGGACTTGACGACTCCACCCGTGAGGCGAGCTTCGTCTGCGGTCTGGAGGGTTCTGAACCGGAGCAGGCCGAGGCAGTCGAGGCCCTCATCATGGACGTCGTTCGCGAGGTGGCCGAGAAGGGCGTGCCGCAGGAAATGGTCGAGTCCGTGCTCCATCAGCTCGAGCTCAGCCAGCGGGAAATCAAGGGCGGTCACTTCCCCTACGGACTCCGGCTCATGGTGAACGCCCTGTCACCGGCGCTGCACGGGGGCGACCCGGCTACCTTCCTCAACATTGACCCCGTGCTCCAGGAGTTGCGCGAAGCCATCCAGGACCCGGCGTTCATCCAGGGCCTTGCCCGGAAGCTGCTCCTGGACAACCCCCACCGGGTGCGCGTAGTCATGTCGCCGGACACCGACCTCAGCCATCGGCAAGCTCAGGCCGAGCTGCAACGGCTGGCCGAAATGAAAGCCGCGCTGGACGAGGACGCCAAGCAGCGGGTCATCGAGGAGACTCGGGCACTGAAATCGCGGCAGATGCAGAAGGATGATCCCGGCGTCCTGCCCAAGGTCGGTCTGGAGGATGTGCCGCCCGACATGTCCATAGTTGCCGGAAACAGCCAGCCGGTGGAAAGCGTGCCTACCACGTGGTACGGACAGGGCACGAACGGCCTGGTTTACACCCAGGCCGTGGTGGACCTGCCCGCGTTCAGTGAGGACCTGGTGGATGTGCTGCCGTGGTTCTGCGACTGCCTGACCGAGGTGGGCTGCGGCGAAAGGGACTACCTGGCCGCTCAGGCCTGGCAGGCCTCGGTCAGCGGGGGAATCAGCGCGGATACCTCGGTACGCGGCACGATCGATGACACTGGGCACGTCCGCGGGCTGTTCGTGCTGGCCGGCAAGGCCCTGACCCGCAACCATGAGCCACTGGCCGAGGTGTTGCGGACGGTCTTCGAGCGGGCGCGCTTCGACGAGCTGGCCCGTCTGCGGGAGCTCATGGCCCAGGTGCGCGCCCAGCGTGAGATGTCGGTTACCGACCACGGCCACGTGCTGGCCATGACCGCGGCGGCTGCAGGCGTTGCGCCGAGCGGGCTCCTTGCGCATCGATGGGGTGGGTTGCTGGGATTGCAGCGGCTGAAGCGCCTGGACGACGGGCTGGACGACAAATCCCGCTTGGCTGCGTTCGCGGCAAACCTGCAGAGCATAAGGGACCGTATCCTCGACGCACCGCGCCAGCTGTTGGTGGTGGCTGAGCCGGATCAACGGGAGATTGTCACCCGGGGCTTGGCGAGTCGGTGGGGTGGCCTGGGTCCCGGCGGCAGAACGTGGGAGGCCTTCACCGCAGCCCGGCCGGCTGGGTCGGTTCGGGAGGCCTGGGCCACCAGCACGCAGGTGAACTTCTGCGCGCGGGCCTACCCGACGGTGCCCATGCAGCACCCTGACGCCGCGGCGCTCATGGTGCTCGGTAACTTCCTCACCAACGGATTCCTGCACAGGGCTGTCCGCGAGCAGGGTGGCGCCTACGGCGCCGGGGCTGGTTACGACTCCGACACCGGGGGGTTCCGGTTTTTCTCCTACAGGGACCCTCGGTTGGGAGACACGCTAAGCGATTTCGACAGGGCTCTCGCATGGCTTGGGGAAGAAGCCCACGAGTATCGGCAATTGGAGGAAGCCATTCTCGGCGTGGTCAGTGCGATAGACCGACCCGACTCGCCGGCCGGTGAGGCGATTAAAGCGTTCTACGGCATACTCCATGGGCGCACCCCGGAGCAGCGCCGTCGGTTCCGGGAAAAAGTATTGGCAGTGACCCTCGACGACCTGCGCCGCGTCGGCGAGGCATGGCTCGACGCGGAAAAGGCGAGCACCGCGGTCGTCAGCGACCCAAAGACACTCGCAGTGGAGGCACCGAAGCTGGATTTGGAGGTGCGGACCCTCTGAGGGCAATCGTGGCCCGCGTAACCGGCAACCTGACCAAGATGCGGGCGAAGCCCGCCGCGCTAGTCGCGTACACGCTCGCCTTAGGGTCACAGAAACTTGCGCTCAACGGCATGCTCGGAAGCCGGATTCGATTCGAGTTCGGAGGCGAGATCTACTGCGCGGCCTGCCAACGAAAAACAGCCAGGAGCTTCAACCAGGGCTACTGTTTTCCGTGCAGTCAGCGTCTCGCCCGCTGCGACATCTGTATCGTCCGGCCCGAGAAGTGCCATTACACAGCGGGAACCTGTCGCGAACCGGAATGGGGTGATGCCCACTGCAACCAGCCTCACCACGTCTACCTGGCCAACTCCTCAGGGCTCAAGGTAGGCATCACGCGGGAGACGCAGGTGCCGACGCGATGGATCGATCAGGGCGCCAGCCAGGCGTTGTCCGTGTTCCGTGTGCAGAGCCGATATCATTCCGGCCGGATGGAGATGTTACTCAAGCAGCACGTGGCCGACCGGACCGACTGGCGGCGGATGTTGAAGGGAGAACCCGAGCCCGTGGATCTGCCGGGCCGGAGGGACGCGCTGGTCGCTGAATGTGAGCAAGAGCTGAACGTCTTGTTGGAGGAGCTTGGTACAGGCGCAGTGACAAAGCTCCAAGAGCAGAGGCCCGTTGACCTGCAGTATCCGGTAACGAGTTATCCCGACAAAGTCAGCTCCTTGAGCTTCGACAAGACGCCCTGCATCGAAGGCCTGCTCATGGGCATCAAGGGGCAGTACCTGATGCTGGATACCGGCGTACTGAACGTACGCAAGTTCACCGGCTATCGGGTAGCCGTGGAGGTTTGAGGGGGCGTGAACCGTGGGGAACGGTGAGTCGGGAGGAATGGCAGAGGGTCGCCCCGTCGAGCGCGTGAAAGAAACGATACCTCGGCCCGAAGGAACGAGACCGTTTGGACTTGACATGGTTACTGTCCCGACAAAAGCTCTTGCTGACCGCTGACCGCTGACCGCTGACCGCTGACCGCTGACCGCTGACCGCTGACCGCTGACCGCTGCATATGGACATCCAGTTTCTCGGAGCGGCCGGCGAAGTCACAGGCTCCTGCTCTTACATCCGCTGCGCGGGAAAACATGTGCTGCTGGACTGTGGTCTCTTTCAGGGGGCGCGTCATACCGAGACGCAGAACCGCGCGTCCTTTCCGTTCGACCCCCGCCAGATAGACGCCGTGATCCTGAGCCACGCGCATCTGGACCACTCGGGCCGGTTGCCGCTACTCGCCAAGGCGGGATTTCGAGGCCATGTCTACGCCCAGGGGGCGAGCTGCGATCTCTGCCGTATCATGCTTCGGGATGCGGCTTACCTGAACGAGAGAGATGCCGAGTGGGAGAACCGCAAGCGGGAGCGCAAAGGCCTGGAGCCTGTGGCTCCTCTGTACACCCGGCGCGATGCACAACGGATCATGCGTTTCATGCGTCCCCTGGCTTACGGCGACGAGACCGAAATTCTGCCGGGTATTCGCGTTCGGCTCAGGGACGCAGGCCACATCCTGGGCTCGGCCATCGTGGAACTGCGGCTGAGCGAAGGAGACGTGGAGCGTAAGCTGGTCTTCAGCGGCGATCTGGGCCACTGGGACGCACCGATCCTGCGGGATCCGGAACCCGTGACCGAAGCCGATGTGGTGCTCATGGAGAGCACCTACGGCGACCGGCACCACCGCTCGTGGGAGGCGACCTGGGAGGAGCTTGCCGAGGTGCTGCGCACCGCCGCCCATCACCGCGGCAACATCCTGATACCCTCCTTCGCGGTCGGCCGCACTCAGGAGCTGCTCTACCTGTTTCGGCAGAACTACCAGGCGTGGAACCTGGACCGATGGCGGGTCTTTCTCGACAGTCCCATGGGCATCGAGGCAACCGAAGTCTACGCGCGACACTGGTACGTATACGACGCGGAGGCCAAGCGAGCCCTGCAACGGGGCGGCAATCCGCTGCTGCTGCCCAATCTCACTATCAGCCGCACGGCCAGTCAGTCCATGGCGATCAACCGTATCCGCGCGGGAGCCATCATCCTCGCCGGCAGCGGCATGTGCGAGGGGGGCCGCATTCGCCATCATCTGAAGCACAACGCGTGGCGGCAGGGTTCAAGCGTGGTGATCGTGGGCTATCAGGCTCGCGGCACGTTGGGGCGGTCCCTGGTGGACGGTGCTACCCGCATTCGGCTCTGGGGTGAGGAAATCCGGGTAGCCGCCAAGGTCCACACCATCGGCGGACTGTCGGCGCACGCCGACCAGAAAGGCCTGCTGGATTGGGCGGGCAATTTTCGTGGCCGCCCGCTGGTCGTTCTGGTCCACGGCGAGGCCAGAGCGCGCGAGGCGCTCGCCGAGCGTCTGCCTGAGGTCGGCCGTGACGCTGTGCACCTGCCGGTCATCGGCGAGCGCATGGATCTGACGAGGCTGGACCGCCGTCAGCGCCGCCATTAGGATAGACGCGCTCCCCAAGCCCGGGCTCAGAATCGCCTTACAGAACCCGTTGAAGACACACTCGTCATCCGCCAAGGCAGCAGCGCGCGTTCCGCTGGAACGCATACGCAATATCGGCGTGATCGCACACATCGACGCCGGTAAGACCACGACCACGGAGCGCATTCTTTACTACACGGGGCGCACCCATCGCATTGGATCGGTTGACGACGGTACGACCGTCACCGACTGGATGGAGCAGGAGCGCGAGCGGGGAATCACTATCGTTTCGGCGGCCATCACCGCCACCTGGCGCGACCATCAGATCAACCTCATCGACACGCCCGGCCATATCGATTTCACCGCGGAGGTTCAGCGGGCACTGCGTGTGCTCGACGGCGGCATCGTGGTGTTCGACGCAGTGCAGGGGGTGGAGCCCCAGAGCGAGACCGTCTGGCACCAGGCCGATCGCTTCGGCGTGCCGCGGATCTGCTTCGTCAACAAGATGGATCGGGTGGGCGCGGATTTCGGCAGAGCGGTTGCCATGATACGCGAGCGCCTGGGCGCCAATGCCGTGGCCCTGCAGCTCCCGATGGGGGCGGAGGCTGAGTTCGAAGGGGTCGTTGACCTGCTCCGCATGCAGGCCATTCGCTGGGCGGACGAGCTGGGCGCACGACGGGAATACGGTCCGGTGCCCGAGGCATACCGGGAAGCGGCGGAAGCCGCCCGTTCCGAGCTGGTGGAGGCCGTTGCCGAGACCGACGACGCGCTGCTCGAAGACTATCTCGAAGGCAGGGCGCCCGACGCCGAGCAGCTGGTTCAGGCACTGCGCCGGGCGGCGGTGGGCAATCGCCTGTTCCCGGTCTACTGTGGCGCCGCGCTGCGCAACAAGGGCGTGCAGCCGGTATTGGATGCTGTCGTGGATTATCTCCCCTCACCGCTGGACCTGCCGCCGGTGGAGGGGCAGGAGCCAAAATCGGGTAAGGCCGTGTCACGTCCGGCCAGCGAGGACGAGCCACTCGCCGCCCTGGTATTCAAGCTGGTGACGGATCCCTACGTGGGCCGTCTCGCCTACGTGCGGGTTTACTCGGGGCGACTGGCGAGCGGCCAGAGCGTCTACAACCCGGGGCGGGACAAGCGCGAGCGGATCGCGCGACTGGTGCGCATGTACGCCGACCGCCGGGAGGATCTGGCGCAGATTGGTGCCGGCGACATCGCGGCGGTGCCGGGTCTCAAGCAGGCTTTCACGGGCGATACCCTCTGTGACATGAAGCATCCCGTCACCCTGGAGTCCATCGTTTTTCCGAATCCGGTCATCAACATGACGGTGGAGCCAGTGACCACGGCGGACGAGGCCCAGCTGCAGCAAGCGCTCGAGTCGCTCGCGGAAGAGGACCCCACCTTCCGCCTGAGCACGGACGAGAACACGGGTCAGATCATTCTCTCGGGCATGGGTGAGCTGCACCTGGAGGTGCTCGTGGGCCGCCTGCAGCGGGAGCACCGGGTGCGGGTGCGCACCGGCAAACCGCGGGTCACTTACCAGGAGACCATCACGCGGCCCGTCGCCCGCGTGGAATCTCAGTATCTGCGGCCCTTGGGGGGACGCAACCACTACGGCCATGTGGTGTTGGAGTTGGCGCCCGGCGAGGGTGGCTCAGGGCTGGTTTTCCACAATCGCGTCTCGGAGGATGCCATTCCCGGCCGCTTTGCACCGGCCGTGGAGAAGGGCGTACGTATGGCGTCGGAGAGCGGCGTTCTGGCGGGCTACAAGGTATCCGATGTGGCCGTGGGCCTGGTAGACGGATCCTTCCACGAGGCCGACTCCAGCGAGATGGCCTACCAGACGGCGGCTGCCACCGCGTTTCGCGACGGCATGCGTCAGGGTGACGCCACATTGCTGGAGCCTATCTTCAAGCTGGAAGTGGCCGCGCCGGCCGAGTACATGGGCGACGTGCTGGCACAGCTTGGCGCCAGGCGCTGCGAAGTGCAGGGCACGGAGCCCCGGCCCGGCGGCATCGAGGCGATCCGGGGTATGGTGCCCCTACGCGAGATGTTCGGCTACGCCACCGATCTGCGCTCCGCCACCCAGGGGCGGGGGCTGTTCTCAATGGAGTTCGATCACTACGCAGTCGTGCCGCCGTCGATGAAGAAGGAGATCCTGGAGGGGGGAGGGTAAGACAACGGTGACGCACTTGACGTGACTAGGTGGCGCGCGGCTTGTGCTTCGTCAAGTGGGGGACTGGAGTCCATTGCTTATCTCGTAACCTAATGGGGACGACCTTTTGCCCCCTGTATTATTCGGTCTCGGCGGACGCTACTTATCCTACTTTCCGCATGTCGATTTCGCTATTTTTCCTAATTTCGTATCCTACGTGCCGAACGTTCACAGTTTAGTTCTTGGGTAATCTTCCACAGGGGTCCATTCGGGTGTTGAGTGAGTTACTGG
>JASJBY010000079.1 GCA_030066245.1 Gammaproteobacteria bacterium | reverse complement strand
GTGCGGATTTCCATCAGGGCCAGAGACTCTCAGCGTCTCACCAACAGGCCGGATATATGCGAGCAACCTGTCCCTTCCAGCAAAAATGCGCCGGCCTTGCAAACCGGGGTGGGTCCATATATGCGCGCTAGCCACCGGGTGGGTGCGCGGGGGAGACGTTTTCCCGACATGAGAGCAGCGAGGAAAGGGTCGTGAGTCTCCCGCCGTTCCGGGCAGGCGCCGGGCACGGCCGCGAGCCACGCCTGCGACCCCGGGTCACACTGGCCGCAGCGCTCATGCTCGCTGCTCTTGTGGCGGTGATGGCCATTCCGCAGGCGAGGCTCGAGCCGCTGCAGACCCTTCGTTACCCGGCCGAGTCGGCCGGCAGGGTCTCGGATCGGCATCTCGCATTCTACGAAGGCTACGCTTCGGTCCCCGACTGGGAGCGCTTCTTGCATGGCCTCCTGTTCGGCTCCCGAACCGAGGTCGAGAACAAGGCGATTGAAGTCTATCAGGAGATTCTCGCCCACTTCGAAGCGCACCCCGCCGATTCGACTCCCTGGGCCGTCCAGAACACACGAAGCCGACTGCTGGTCACCCTGGGCGAGACCCGCCCCTGGCCACAGCTGGACAAGGCACTTTCCCGACTTGGTGATCACCCGGAGCAAGCGGCGCTGGCGGCGGCTCTCCGCTACGCCTATGCGGAGCCGTTGCCACCCGCGATGACCCCGGAAGTGGTGATCGGCGCAAGCCTGCTTCCCCGCGGCTGGGCCGCCGACCGCGTACGGCTGCGGGTTGCCGCCCGTTCCGGGAACACGGCCGAGGCGGGTTATCGGGCCGCCCGGCTGAGCACGGAAGGTGAGCAGCTTCGCAGGAGAACCCTGATGCTGACGGTCACGGTCGCGATCCTGATGCTCACCGGGCTGGGAGCGCTGATACTGCCGGGGCAGCTATCGCCCCAGCCAGCCGCGTGGCGAGGCGGCGCCCTGGACCAACCCTGGCCGTGGAGCCAGGGCTTCGGCGTGGCAGCCCGGGCGGGCCTGCTGGGCATCGCTATCGTGATTGGGCTGCAGTTCATGGCGGGCTCCTATTTCAGACCGGGGGTGCTCGCCCTCTGGAGCAGCCTGTTCGCCGCTCTGCCTATGCTCTGGCTGATGCACCGTCATCTGCTGCGGCCCCGTGGTCTGCACTTCGCGCAGGCCTTCGGACTCACACTGTCCGGCGTCCGGGCAGC
The DNA here is from genome assembly GCA_030066245.1 of Gammaproteobacteria bacterium. Taxonomy (GTDB): domain Bacteria; phylum Pseudomonadota; class Gammaproteobacteria; order JAABTG01; family JAABTG01; genus JASJBY01. The sequence goes on along the minus strand of JASJBY010000079.1, from coordinate 18,383 downwards.
CAGCTTCGCACGCATCGTGCTGGCCATCCTGACGCTGGAATGGGCCGGCTCTCTGCTCATTGCCTGGCTCAGCTGGAAGCTCAATCTGGAAAGCCACTGGTCACAAGGGCTGCACGACCGCCTTCTCTTCGGGCCCTGGGAAACCACTTTTTTCAGTGCCGTCGACATGGTGGCGTGGGGGCCGATGGTGGAGGAGATCGCGTTCCGCGGCCTTCTCTACGTGACACTACGCTCCCGATTCAAGCCACTACCAGCGGCGGCGATCAGCGCGGGCGCCTTCAGTGCTCTCCACTTCTACTCTCTTCCGGGATTCCTGGCAGTTTTCTGGAGCGGGCTGGTGTTTGCGCTGGCTTTCGAGCGATTCCGCAGCCTGCTGCCGGTCATGGCTGTTCACGCCGCCAGCAACGCCCTCGCGCTGAGCACCGTGCTGCTCTTCTACCGCTGATTGACAGCATTTCTCTGCTACCATTTGCGACGCCACAAGGTCGTTAACCTGCAGAGTTCCGTACATGTTGAAAAAACCCAAGAATGTAGCACCCATCCATGCCGAGCAGAGCGTCAGCGAGGCCTTTGCCACGATTCTGCGGCACAACTTCAACCATATTGGCCAGTGGGAACAGGCGGCGCGCTCCTGGGAGGACATCGAGGGGGTGCACCAGGTGCGGGTGGCCTTTCGCCGCATGCGCTCTGCCCTGAGCGCGTTTCGTAGCGCCGTTCCCAAAGACGCGACGGCCGCCTGGGCCGACGACATGCGCTGGCTGGCCGGAGAATGCGGCCCGGCCAGGGATCTGGATGTCTTCATCGACGAGGGGCTCGAGCCCCTGCAGGGCAAGCTGTCGCTGCCTGGCGCCGACGAAATGATGGCGGTAGCCGGAGAGCACAGGGCCATGGCTTACGAAACCGTCCGGCGAATGCTCGACTCCGAACGGTATGCGCGGTTCAAGACGGAGTTCCCCGATTGGCTGGCGCGCCAGGGGTGGAGTACCGGCCAGCTCTCGCAGAAACACCGTAAACGCCTGGCCGGCAATGTCGTGCCCTACGCGCGCACCTTACTGGACACGCTGGAGCGCCGCGTATTGTCCACCGGCAGCCACGTCGACCAGGACGCGGCGGCGGACATGCATGCGCTGCGCATCGAGTGCAAGAAGCTCCGCTACGCCGCCGAGTTCTTTTATCCACTGTTCGCGGGCATGGACGAGTTCATCGGTCACATGAAGGGCCTTCAGGACCTGCTCGGGGTGATGAACGATGTGGCTGTCATGGGGGATCTGCTGAACACCCTGCTGGCGGAGGAAAAGGATAGCGCACTGCTCCAGTATGCCGGCGGTCTGGTGGGCTGGCGCACGCGCCAGTACCACGAGATCAAGGGCAGCTTTAACGAGCGCTGGGATGAATTCGTCCAGGCAAAGCATCCCTGGTGGAAACGCTCGGCTCTGATGGACGCAAGCTCCAGAAGCGCATCCGGCGACACGCCCTGACGACTTCCGGCGCGTGGCCTGCGACAGAAATGGCGGGGCGCGGCGTCGACGCTTCTGTGTCGCGACGCCACACCACACCCCGCCCTTTGACCCGTTCGGCTCCCCCCGGCGCGCCAGCCAGCAGGGTCCGTCATCCGGAACCTGGCCACCCGTGTCTGGTCCCTTTTCCCATGAATAACGCGCCGAAGCGCACGCCCAGGTCCATCCAAAGGTTCTTGCAGCTTGGAGCCGTCCTGCTCTTCATCCTGACGAGTGGCTGCGGCACCGTCAGGATGGCCTACGACAACTCGGACTGGATTCTGGTGCGTTACGCCGACAGCTATCTGGATCTGGACAATGAGCAACGTCAGCTGCTCCGGACCGGGATGCGACAGCGGCTTGCAGACCACCGCCAGTACGAGCTGAGGCACCTGGTTGACTATCTTGACGCGGTCGCCGTGGCTATCCGCGACGGGCTCACTGCCGCGCGCCTCAACGAGCTGATGGAGTGTGGCCAGGCTCTCTATGAGACAACCGTCGTGAACACCATCCCAGTCGTCACTCCCGTGCTGGTGAGCCTCAGGCCCGGTCAGATCAACCACCTGGCGGACAGGATGGACGAGGAGAACAGGGAATATCGGGAGAAGTATCTCCAGGACAGTCTCGAAGAGCGCCTCGCGGGCCGGGCAGACCGCGTGGTGGATGCGGTCGAATCCTGGACGGGCAATCTGGATGCCGGCCAACGTCAGCTGGTTGCCCACCTGAGCCGCGGCTGGCCCGACGTAAGCGGCGACTGGTATGCGTATCGCGTCGACCGGCAACAGAAATTTCTGTCACTGCTACGACAGCGGGCCACGCTCGACGACGTGGACCGCTTTCTCACCGAGTGGTGGCTGGGCCGGGCACCGCTGGATCCGACGCTGGATGCAAAAACCCAGCGTTTGGTCGACGGTGTGCAGACCATGGTCCTCGCCGTCGATCAGGGCATGACCCGTGAGCAGCGTCGGCGCGTGTTGAAGCGAGTCGAGGGGCTGCGCGATGATCTGGCCGCCTTGCTGCCAAAGAAAGCACCCCGAACGGCGCGCCTGTCGCCCCACGGCCTTGCCGGCCTCGAAGCCCCTTACCCGGGGCCCGCCTGCGCCGGCTGACTCAGGGCTACCTCAGGCGCTTCGCAGGCGCACCGCCTTGACCAGCAGGATGGCTGTAAAGGGCAGCGCCAGTCCGATACCGGTCACCGCCATGAGCAGCACGCCTAGCTCGCTGTAGTCCGCCGGCACGCTGACGACCTCGGTGACGGCATCCTTCACCTCGCGGCTCACGGTGAACACCTGGTTCAGGTACTTGGTGCCAAGCTGGCTCAAGGAAAGTGCCAGGTTGGTGAAGGACGCCATGATGGCGAAAAAAGTCGCCTTGAGGCTGTCAGGCGCGGAGTTGGCTATCCAGGCCAGCATGGGAATCATGGCTATCTGACCCAGTGGCGATTCCAGAGCCGTGTCCACGACTGCAATGAAACGGGCATCCACAACGCCGCCGGTGTGTGCCGCCGTCCACTCGTGCAGACCGTAGTACATGCCGATGATTGGCAGGCTCAGCAGGGTGCTGGCAATGGTCAGAAAACCCACGATATAAGCGATGGATTTCTCCGCCATGAAGCGGCGAAACAGGAACATCCCGACCAGCGCAAGGCTGCTGCCGATGAGCGATAGAATGGACAGAAAACGCTGGTCGAAATACAACTCGTCAATCATCCACCAGGTAGAGCCTGCTCCGGGACCGGGCAGCGCCCGATACACGAAGATGATCACCGCGGTACCCACGAGCACACGCCGGGCGGGAGGCTCCAGCGCCTTGACCAGTCGCGACATCAGGAAGAGCACGATGAGCATGGAGCCGGCGAAGATGATCTCCTGGCTGTAGGCAATGTCCCCCAGTCCCACGGACAGGGTGAACACCACGAACGCCAGGCTGCCACCCAGGATCCACCAGTTGGGAGGTGTGCGCTGCAGGTGTCCGTACAGCATGTCATGCACCTGCCGACGACTGAACCCCTTCTTGTGCAACCGGCGCTGGTCGCGGATCTTGATCAGGCCTCCGAGAGCAACGCCCATGACAGAAACTACCGGAATAACCAGTGCAAGGGTGTAGATCTGGGCATAAATGCTGACCTTCTCGCTCTCGGGCATGGTCTCCACGCCGCTGAACATGAAAATGTTCACGAGTGCGACGAGAACACCGCCGCCGACCAGCGCGACGCGCCCCAGGGTCTGCATGGTGGTATGCATGAGACGGCGCGTCTCCGGATCCATGGGATTACCCTCATCGTCGACCCTCGGCACCGCCTCTACGGTCATGGCGTCCGCGACCACGTCCTGCACCACGAAGCCCGTCGGCGCCAGCAGTGCGCTGATTACGAACCAGGCTTCAGCTGGCATGATCGTGCGCATGAAGGCCGTGTGCTCCAGCAGACCGATCATGATCAACAGACTGACGGCGATAAGCCCGGCACCGACGAAGACCATGACCGACTTGAAACGCCATATCAGGTCCACCAGATGCCCCAGAGGCATTTTCAGAGCCCAGGGTATGCCCGCCCAGAAACCGAGCGCGGCGAGGAACTCCGCGGTGAGTCCCAGGTAGTCCTTGACGAAGAAAGTACCGACGATGGCCGTGAGCCCGGACACGCCGTAGGCGACGTACACCATCAAAGGAGGCAGATACGATAAGCGCATCTCCCGCCCCAGCTCCAGGAAGTTCCTGTCAATCCAACGGTAAGTCCGGCTAATCACCCTGCGTCCTCGTCATTGCCAGCGGTGCCCCTGCGCCCGGCAGCGCGTATGTTACCTTCCCGCCCAAGCCGCCGGCTTGTCTTGACCTGCGGGACCTCGTGCAGCTGAGAACGGACCCGTGTCCAGCGCGTATACTTGAGCGCCATGACTAAGCGCCCAAGGAAATCCCCGGCCAGGGGGCGCCGGCGTCGGCCGGTTTCACGTCGTACCCGCAGCGGCAGAAGAACCAACCGCAGGCGCTGGCGCACGACCGCCCTGAAGGTCGCTCTGGCGGGGCTCGTCGTCGTGGCAGGATACGGCATCTACCTGGATGCGACCATCCGCGCTCAATTCGAAGGCAAGCGCTGGACAGTGCCGGCCCATGTCTATGCCCGTCCCCTGGAGCTTTATCCTGGCATGCAGCTCACGGCCAGCGCCCTGCAGGCGGAGCTTGGCGCACTCGGATACCGGCGCGCACACCGAGCCCCGCGATCCGGTCAGTTTCGCCGTCAGGGGAGCAGCATCGAGGTCGTCACCCGCGGATTCCGCTTTTGGGATGCCGAGGAGCCGTCCCGGCATCTCAAGGCCCACTTTCGCAACGGCACCCTGGTGCGGATGACCGGCCAGGACCTGGGGCCGCTGCGCCTGGAGCCTCAGCGCATCGGTGGCATCTATCCGGCCCACAACGAGGACCGGGTGCTGATTCGCCTTCGCGACACGCCCAAGCTGCTCGCCAAGGCCCTGGTCGCGGTCGAGGATCGCGGCTTTTACAGTCACCATGGCCTTTCCCCCCGCGGCATTGCCAGAGCCATGTGGGCCAACATCAAGGCCGGCGGCGTTGTTCAGGGGGGCAGCACCCTGACCCAGCAGCTCGTCAAGAACTATTTTCTCACCAGCGAGCGCAGTCTTTGGCGAAAAGGCCAGGAAGCCATCATGTCGCTGCTGCTGGAACTGCACTACGACAAGGGGGAGATCCTCGAAGCGTATTTGAACGAAGTGTATCTTGGGCAGGCTGGGCCACACGCGGTGCACGGCTTCGGTCTGGCAAGCCACTTCTACTTTGCCCAGCCGCTGGAGGAGCTGAGCATCGCGCAGACCGCTCTGCTGGTGGCACTGGTCCGTGGCGCCTCGTACTACAACCCGCGACGTCATCCGGCGCGGGCAAAAATCCGCCGCGACCGGGTGCTGGATATCCTGGCATCCCAGGGCGTTATCGACGCGGGCGAGGCAAAGGTGGCGCGCCGGGAGCCGCTCGGTGTGACACCGCTGCCACCAGGCGGAACCTCGGACTTTCCCGCCTTCATGGATCTGGTGCGCCGCCAGCTCAAACGCGACTACCAGGAACAGGCGTTGACCTCCGAGGGCCTGCGTATCTTCACGACGCTGGACCCACGCGTTCAGGCAGTTTCCGAGCAGGCCCTGGGGCAGCGCACCGCCCGGCTGGAGAAAGCGGCACAGCTTCCCGATGGAAGCCTGGAAGGGGCTGTCGTGGTCAGCAATGCGTCTGGCGAGATTCTGGCGTTGGTGGGCGGTCGCCACGCCCGGTTCGCAGGCTTCAACAGAGCCCTGGATGCCGTGCGCCCGGTGGGTTCGCTGATTAAACCGGCCGTCTACCTGGCGGCCCTGAGCACCGGCCGCTACACCCTGGCAACGCCTCTCGACGACACCCCGTTGCGGGTGCAGGGCCCGGATGGAGAGGTCTGGGCCCCGCGCAACTACGACCGGCAAGTACACGGCAGTGTGCCGCTGCATACCGCGCTGGCGCAATCTTACAATCTCGCCACCGCCCGTCTCGGCTTCGCCATTGGCATCCGCCAGGTGCTGCACACGCTGGAGCGCCTCGGAGTCGAGCGCGACATCCCCGCCTATCCCGCGGTTTTCCTGGGCGCGGTCAACCTCTCGCCCATCGACGTGGCGCAGATGTACCAGACCCTGGCCTCCGGTGGGTTCCGCACGCCGATCCGCTCCATCCTCGAGGTAACCACCGCCGACGGCGAGCCTTTGGCTCGCTACCCGCTGGCTGTGGAGCAGGTGGCGTCGCCCGAGAACGCGTATCTGCTGACGGCGGCCCTGCAGAGCGCCGTCAGTTCCGGCACAGGTCGTTCCCTTACGGGTCGGCTGCCAGCCGGTATGGCGCCGGCCGGGAAGACCGGCACCACTGACGAACTCCGGGACAGCTGGTTTGCCGGCTACACGGGAGACTTCCTGGTGGTGACCTGGCTGGGGCGAGATGACAACAAGCCGGCTGGTCTCACCGGAGCCGGTGGTGCCATGCAGGTGTGGGCAGATATTCTGATCCGGCTGCGGTCGCGACCGCTGAACCCTGTCCAGCCACCCAACGTGGAGTACGCCTGGGTCGACGGCCAGGGCCGTCTGAGCGGCGCCCGTTGTTCCGGTGCGGTGCAGCTGCCCTTCGTGCGCGGCACTCTGCCGACCGAGAATTCGGCTTGTGTCGGGGACGACGCCGTGGGCGCCGGACAGGACGTGATGGACTGGCTCCGAAGCCTGATAGACTGAGGCGCGCAAAGCGCCCCCCTGTAAGCCATGGGTGGCTACGGCGATGGCCTCATCCTGGGCGCGGGACGGACCCCGCGCCAACGGGCCGGATACCTGTCGTGGCGAGGAACGCACGAAACTTAACACGGTTCTTTCCATGCGCAAGGCAATCAGCAAGTCAGTCTGCATCGCAATCGCCTTACTCCATCTGGCGAGCTGCGCGACCGCCCCAGCCGACTCGAAAGCGCCCGTCGTGGAGGCTGGCACGCCGGCCCGCGGCGCTGCCGGCAGGCCAGCATCCGCCCCCGCCGTTGACTCGCGGCAAGCTACGCCGGCGGGCCCATCCCGAGACGCAACGGGGCTTCGGGGCGAACGCCTGTCATCGCCGGCCCCGGCCACCGAGCCAAGGTCCACGGGGACCGCCGTTCTTGCCCTGCTCCAAACCGCCGACCTGCAGCGGGCCGAAGGACAGCTCGCGGCTTCGGCCGCAAGTCTGGAACGGGCCCTGCGCATCGAGCCCCAGAACCCCTGGACCTGGTACCGCCTGGCGTCAGTGCGCCTTGAGCAGGGCCGGCTCGACCAGGCCGAACAGCTTGCGCGCCGCTGTGACTCGCTGGCCGGCTCCGACAACGAGGTGCGCGCCCGCGCCTGGAGATTGATCGCCATGATCCACGAGCGGCGCGGCGATGCCGCCGGTGCCCGCGAGGCAAGCCGGCGGGCTGAAGCCCTGGAGCCCGGATTCGATCCTGCACGCTGACTGGGCGCCGGATCTCACGGCGGCCGGCTGCCCATATCATGGGGGAGACGAGTTTCCCGTATCCCGGCCAAAAAAAGCTGGTGCATATTAGAATATACCTATATACTAGCCGGCTATCTTCATAGCAACCTTTGCTCGCCACTGCGTGTGCCCATGGATACCGAAGCCCAACACCACGAACTCAGGCTCCTAATCATCACCGGTAAGGAACAGGGTTTCCTCACCTACCGTGAGATAAACGATCACCTGCCCGACGGCATCGAGAACACAGACCATATTGAAGGGCTGGTAACCGTGCTGAACGAGATGGGCATCGAGGTGTACGACGAAGCGCCCGACCCGGACTCCCTCCTGCTGAAGGCGGAAACCCTGGATGAGGACGCCGTCGAGGACGCCGAAGCGGTGCTCAGCTTTGCCGTCGAGAATGAGCTCGGACGCAGCACCGATTCCCTGCGCATGTACATGCGGGAAATGGGCGCCACCGATCTGCTCACCCGCGATGACGAGATCAGACTCGCCAAGCGCATCGAGAAGGGTATCCACGAGGCTACGCTGGCCATAGCGGGGTGCCCGTCCAGCGCGACCGAACTCATGCGCCTCTTCGATATGATCGAGGCTGGGGAAATGCGTCTGACCGACCTGGTGGTCGGGTTTGTAAACCCGTCTGCCGATGAAAAGGCCGGTTCCGAGGCGACCGACGCGGGTTCCGAGACGAGTACGGAGGCGGCGCCAGCAAAAGCGGTCACCCTGGAGCAGGTGCGGGAGCGCCTAACGCAGATTGCCCTGGCCCGCGAGGCCCTGGATAAGTCTCTTCGCCGGCACGGCGTGTACAGCAAGCAGGCCGCAAGAGCCCGCTCACGGCTGGCGAACGCGGTGCTGTCCATCAAACTCACCGCCAAGCAGCTGGACCGGCTCGTCAGACAGATCCACGAGCAGGCGGGACGGGTGCGCGACCACGAGCGCGCCATCATGCACATTTGCACCAAAGATGTCGGCATGCCGCGCAAGGCCTTTCTGACCTCTTATCCCGGCAACGAGACAAACGGTGACTGGGTGGAGTCGCTGCTGGCTCGCGGTGATGTCAACAGCAAAGCGCTGCAGGCGCAACGCGCCGAGCTATGCCGCCTGCAGGACAGGCTGGCAGAGGCAGAATCGCGGGTCGCCCTGCCCATCCGCGAGTTCAAGGAGCTTAATAGACGCATGTCAGTCGCCGAAGCGAAGGCGCGGCGCGCGAAATCGGAAATGGTGGAAGCCAACCTCCGACTGGTGATCTCGGTGGCAAAGAAGTATCGCAACCGGGGCCTGCCATTCCTGGACCTGATTCAGGAGGGCAACATCGGCTTGATGAAGGCCGTAGATAAGTTCGAGTATCGGCGTGGGTTCAAGTTTTCCACCTACGCCCACTGGTGGATCCGGCAGGCGATTACCCGCTCCATCGCTGACCATGCTCGCACTATCCGCATTCCGGTGCATATGATTGAGCGAATCAGCAAGCTGAACCGCATATCGAGCCAGTTCCGCCAGGAGCACGGGCGGGACGCGCTGCCCGAGGAGTTGGCCCGACGCATGGGACTATCCGAAGCAGAGGTCCATCACACCCTGTCGGCCGCGAAGCACCCCGTCTCCATGGACGCGCCCATCGGCGACGACCAGGATGCCCGGCTCGGGGACCTGATCGAGGACAAGCGGCAGGACTCCCCGGTGGACCTGGTATCCCACAACAGCCTGACGTCGGACACCCGCGAGGTGCTCGACAGCCTGACTCCGCGAGAAGCCAAGATTCTGGCCATGCGCTTCGGCATCGGAATGCCGAGCGAACACACCCTGGAAGAGGTGGGCAAACAGTTCGATGTGACCCGGGAGCGGGTTCGCCAGATCGAGGCCAGTGCCCTACACAAGCTGCGGGACCCCATGCGCTCGCAGCATCTGCGAAGCTTCGTAGAGGGCTGAGAACAGGCTCAGCCGTCAGTCTGCCCGCGGGCGCGGGCGGACTGACGTCACTGCTCAATCATCAACAAGCCAATCAACACCCCGGGCACTGCGGAAGTCGACACCTTCCAGGCTGGCCCCTTCGAATATCGCACTCACCAGGTTTGCGCGCCTGAAACTCGCTCGGGTGAGATCCGCGCCGCTGAAGTCCGCGCCATACAGGTTCGACTCGTTGAAGCTGGCGCCCGCGAGGCGGGCTCCTCGGAAGGTCGCGCCCTTCAGGTTCACGCCTGAGAAGATCGCCTGCTCCAGGTCCAGATTGGAGAAATCAGCTTCCACCAGGTTGCCTCCGAAGGTGACCTCCTTAAGGTTCGTTCTTTCAAACACCACATTCGCCAACCGCGCGTTTTCCAGTCTCGCCCCCGTCAGGTTCGCTCCGCTGAGATCGGCACCCACCAGGTCGGCCTGCACGAGTCGAGCCCCCGCCAGGTCGGCACCGGCCAGCGACGCACCGCTCAAACGCGCCTTGTCAAGCCTGGCGCCACGGAGGTGCACCTGGCCGAGGTCCACATTGGTGAGGTCCGTGCCGCGCAGATCCGTGCCTTCCAGCCTGGCACCGGCGAAGGAGGTCACCGCGCTGAGATCCACGCGCCGCATCCTGGCGCCTGACAGCACCGCATCGCGCAGATCCGCCGCGGCAAGCAGAGACCGCTCGAGGCTGGCTCCAGCCAGGTCGGCGCCGTTGAGTCGGGCACCCCGCAGATCCGCCTCTACCAGATGGGCCTCGGCCAGCACGGCGCCCGAAAGATCCGCGTCCCGCAGGCTCGCCCGGCTCAGCCGGGCGGCCGCCAGGTCCAAGCCCGTCAGATTCGCAGCGCTGAGATCAGCCCGCGCCAGACTGGCACCCTCCAGCCGGGCACCCTTGAGATTGGCGCCCTTCATATTTGCCCGGTAGAGGATTGCCTCGCTCAGGTCGGCGCCCGCGAAATCGGCGCCCGCCAGATTCGCGCCCGCCAGATTCATCCCTGCGAGGGACGCCCCGGTGAAGTCGCAGTTCGGGCAGGCACCCGTGGCGGCGAGGCCGCGCAAGGCTTTGGCATCGGCGGCCAGCGCCGAGCCACCGACCAGAATCCACACAAGCACCATGGCCGTTGCGGCCAGGGCGGGTGTTCTGGAATGCAGAGTTTCAGCCTGAGCGGCCAGCATCCACCGGTTGGTAGTCATGTTCGGTTGCGCCATCAACTCGTATCGACGTACCCGTAAAGACTCTAGGCTTGTGCCTCAGCTCCCCACAAGGCGCTCCAGTATACGAAAACCAGCGAGGTAAGTGCCGACCACCGAGCCGAGCGTACTCAGCATAAAGACCAGCAGGGTTCGCGTCACGCGGTTTCGCCACCAACCCCTGAGGTGCGTCGTGTCGCTGCGCAGGCGACTGAAATCACCCACGCTGGGCTTGCGCATGAAAATCTCGATGAAGGCCGTGACCATCCCCGCGCCAACCATGGGATTGAGAGACGTCAAGGGGGCTGCCAGGAAAGCCCCGATCACGGTGACCGGATGACCTGCGGCAATCAGCGTGCCGAGCGCCGCCAAACCGCCGTTGATCAAGACCCAATCTGCCACCAGCTGCCAGCCAAGGGCGGGGCTGCGCGAAAAGCCGATGATGAATCCGGAGACCAAAAGCGCAACAATCAGCCAGGGCAGGACTTTTGGCCAGCGGCTGGGAACAGGCACCCTGTCGAGTTCCTCTATGGAGGTCGCCGAATCCTGCGGCGAGCTCTCCCGGGCAAGCTGCTCGGCGATTCCCTTGACATGCCCCGCGCCAACGACGGCCAGGGCATGTCGGTGTTCACCCTGGGCCAGCTCCTGCCGAATGCGTGCCGCCATGTAGCGGTCCCGCTCCTCGATCAGAGGCAGATAAAGATCTTTCGCCTCCTCGGCGAACTGCACAAACGCCGTCTCCAGGATGTCGCCTTCCTTCAGGCGCTCCACCTCTTCTTCACTGACCTCCTCCCGCGAGACCACACTGGCCATCAGGCCGGCCAGCAGGCCCAACCGTCGCCACCACGGTACGTTGCGATAGATCCGTTTCAGGGTCGTGCCGACTTCACGGTCCAGCAGCAACACGGGAAGCTTGGCTTCCTTGCCAATCTCGATGGCAGCCCGCATCTCGGCTCCCGGCTCGATGCCGAACTGTTCGGCAAGACGCTGCTGATACGCACCGAGCGCCAGGCTGGCCGTCACCATGGGAACCTTCCCTTCGCGCAGCACCTGGAGGAGGTCCATCTTCGCCAGTACATCCGGGTTAACGATGGCGTTGTAACGGCTCGGGCAGAGCTCCACGCCGACTGCGTCATAGTCACCGGTGCCGAGGAGTTCCCGCACCTTGTCTGCACTGGCTTTCGACACGTGAGCGGTGCCGAGCACGGTGACTACCCCCATGCCCGTGTCAACGGTGATCAGGGGTTCCTGGGATGTGGGTCGCTGCATGCGGCTCTGCGGAAACGCTGAAAACGAGCTAGAAGGGAAGTTTACCGGGTTTGACGGAAGAAAGGTCGGAACCGCCGTTCAGCGATCCCGCTGGTGCAGCTCGGCGCTGATGATGTCAAGCCAGGGCTGCACGTCATCGGTTGGCCTGTCGAGAAGCTGAACGCCAGCGCTGTACCGCCCGGCCGCCTGGCGCGTGATCCACTTGACCTCGCCCGTCAGCATGAAGGTGCCTGCCCGGCCGCGGACGCGAACCCACAGGTCCAGAATACACCCCACGGGCAGCAGCCGGTCCACGCGCAGGCTCAGCCCGCCGGCGGAAATGTCGGAGGCCGCACCTGTGACCGTCTTCTCCTCCGAATTCAAATTCTGCGTCAGGGAGAGCACCTGGATCTGCAGTCCGGCGTCGCAGGGGAGACGACGATGCTGCCGCCGATTATCGGGCTCCGGCTGGACGACTCTTTGAACGCTGGCCTTCATTGGCGGGTCGTGCTGGCACTGACAGCTTATCTGTGGTTGTAGTCGACCGTTACCGGGGCATCTTAATACGCTTGTCCCCCCGGACGACCTGCTGCTTGCCGTGTCGTGACCAAGTTCACGCTGGGAGCCTTCGGCCGCCGCATACCCGACATCCGTCCGCTGCCAGCTTTTTCCGCCGCGACTGAATAGAATAGGCATGTGGAGTGTGAACTGCTTGGCACGAGAGACGAAACGGGCAATGGGTGGGTCGGGATTCGACCAGGTTGAATCGGCTGCAGCCCTGCATCGCAGGATCGCGGACGTTCCCGCGCTCCTGGCCTACTTCAGCACACCCGGCTGCAACGTCTGTCGCGTTCTTGCACCGAAGCTGGGCGAACTCGTGGCCACGGATTTTCCCCGCCTGGACTGCATCCACGTGGACTGCGCCCTTCATCCGAGCGTTGCCGCCGCCTTCAGCGTGTTCGCGGTACCGACCATCCTGGTGTTCTTCGATGGCCGGGAATGGCTGAGAGAAGGCCGCCACCTGGCCTTGGGCGAGTTCAAAAGCGCTCTGTCGAGACCTTACGAGCTCATCTTCGACAGTGCTTGATTCGGACCCGCTCGAAAGGGTAAACGACACTGTGGCCGCCCAACCGGAGAGACGAGTTCAATGGCCAAGATAATCTTATACGATACCACCCTGAGGGACGGCACTCAGCGTGAAGACATCTCGCTCTCCTGCGACGACAAACTGGCCATCGCGCGGCGACTCGACCAATTCGGGATCCACTACATCGAGGGAGGATGGCCAGGCTCCAACCCGAAAGACGCAGAGTTCTTTTCCCGAGCAGGAGAACTGGACCTCAGGACCGCCCGGATCACCGCCTTCGGCAGTACCCGGCACAAGAAAGGTCAGTGCCAGCAGGATGCCAATCTTCAGGCCCTCGTCAGGGCGGGCACGCCTGCGGTGACGCTGGTGGGCAAAAGCTGGGATTTCCACGTTCACAAAGTGCTGGATACCACGCTGGAGAACAATCTGGCCATGATCCACGACAGCGTCGCCTTTATGAAGGACCAAGGCCGTGAGGTGATGTTCGACGCGGAGCACTTCTTCGATGGCTACAAGGCAAATCCGGATTATGCGCTTAAGACGCTAGATGCCGCATTGAGTGCCGGAGCCGATTATCTCATCCTCTGCGAGACCAATGGCGGGGCGCTGCCGTGGGAGGTGGAAGCCGTTGTCCAGTCGGTGAATAGGGAAATCTCGGGCCCGCTCGGCATCCACGCCCATAATGACAGCGGCTGCGCGGTGGCCAACTCGCTGGCGGCCGTTCGGGCCGGCTGCGTGCAGGTGCAGGGGACCATCAACGGCTACGGCGAACGGGTCGGTAACGCCGACCTCACCAGCATCGTTCCGGACTTGCAGCTCAAGATGGGCCATCACGCGGTGGCCGCCGACCAGCTGGCCGGGCTCACAGCCCTCTCCCGGTTCGTCGCGGAAGTGGCAAACCTGGCACCGGACAACCACAAGCCCTTCGTCGGGCAAAGCGCATTCTCCCACAAGGGGGGAATCCATGTGGCTGCCGTGCTCAAAGCCGTGGACAGCTATCAGCACATCGACCCGGCGCTGGTGGGAAACGAGATGCGGGCCGTCGTGTCGGAACTTGCCGGTAGAGGCAATCTGGTGTATCAGGCACGCGCCTATGGTCTGCAAGCGAGCCGGGAGGACGCCCAGCGGGTGCTGCATCAGATCAAGGAGCTGGAGCACGAAGGCTTCAGCTTCGAGGCAGCCGCAGCATCCGTCGACCTGATGCTCTATCGGGTCCGCAAGGACTACCGCCCCCCGTTCAAGCTCATCGACTTCATGGTCGTCACCGAGCAAAGACAGGGCCGGGGTCTGCTTGCCGAAGCGACGGTTAAAGTCAGCATCAACGAAGAGACCAAGCTCGAGGCCGCCGAGGGCACAGGACCCGTGAATGCCCTGGCCCTGGCGCTGCGCAAAGCGCTGATCGACGACTATCCCGGACTGGCGAATCTGCGGCTGGCAGACTACAAGGTACGCATCCTCAACAGCGAGAAGGGCACGGCAGCGACCACCCGCGTGCTGATCGATTTTCACGACGGCACCCGTGACTGGACCACGGTGGGAGCAAGCCCCAACATCATCGATGCAAGCTGGCGAGCCCTCTCAGACAGCATGGAATATGCAATTCTGACCGCCAATGGCGTATTCGACCGGGTGAGCGAAGACCCAATCAGCAGCGACCGCAGCGCCGCCCCTTGAGAACAGCACCCGTCCAGCTCGTCCTGTATGTGAAGCCTGGCTGCCATCTTTGCGACGACGCCCGCGAGACGCTCGCGCTAACGCTTGAGCACGCACGCGTGGCAGAGAAGGACATCACTGGCGATCCCGCTCTGTTCGAGGCATTCGGCACGCGCATACCGGTGCTCGCCCGCGCCGACACGGGTCAGGAACTGCAGTGGCCATTCGGCCCTGCGGACATCAAGGAGTTAATGCGTGCGGGGCCGTGATCGGCGACCGCTTACCGGTGCGGCGAGCCAGGTGGAGCGCCCGCTGCTGACACAGGACAAAGGAGAGACGACGTGGGCATGGCAGGTGGCATCCCGTTGGAACCCGTAATTGCACTCGTGGCAGGCATACTCATTCTGCTTATGCCCAAGCTGCTCAACTACGTGGTGGCGATCTATCTCATCGTCACTGGCGCCGTGGGTCTGCTCAGAGTTATTTGAGCTAACGCAAGCGCTGGTGAGGGACCGCAGGCGGGTTCACCTGGCCAACGCTGTGCCGGAGACGACCGGGCACGCCCGCGGAAGCAGGCGGTCGGTGTCCGGTTCGGCCCGAATACCACGAACGCACGGTTCGGTGACGGCCGTAACCGTAACGTGGGTAGGCCAGGTAGGGTGCGTAGTACCACGAACGCCAGTCATACTGCCGCCGGTGGTCAAGCTCGCGGGCCTCGCGCCGCGCCTCCCGCCTCTCCCGTTCGATGGCTAAACGGCGTTCCTGCATGCGCCTCTGCTGGTTGACCACGGAGAAATAGTCGTCTGCCGGCCGCCTGGGTGCGGGAATCGTGAGAGTCCGGGTGCTCACTCCGTCCGTCCCATCCGGTGGCGGCTTGTCCGAAAAGTGCACCTCGCCCTGAGCGTCCAACCAGCGGTAGACCGTGCTGCCTTCACCACCGTCGGCCCATAGCGGCGCTCCCGACAGCATGACGAGTGGCGCCAGCAGCCACGCGGTTACCCTGAAGCAGGCGTACCGCTCAGCCATCGCTTTCCAGCTGGGAAGCAATATCCGCAAGCAGGTCCTCGGCGTCCTCCTCGGCGATCCGCTTGGCGTCCTGCGCTCGCTTGCGGATGCGGTCCATATGGTCCTCCTGACGTTGAGTGATGATATCCTGCGCCCGCATGCTCTCGACCCGGCTCTGATCTTTTTTCCATTGTTCCAGCTCATCGGCCAGCTGCTCGGTCTCCAGCGCCATGCTTTCCCGGCTTTGCACCAGTCGCTGGTCGTTATCCCGCTGGGCGGCTTCCGCCTGCTGCTCGGCGCGCTCCGCAGCCGCCAAGACCTCCCGCGCCTGACTCAGGCCGTTCTCCGCTGCGGCCATATCGGCACGCATCCTCGCGGCGCTTGCTCCCTGCGCTGCGGAGGCCGCCTGGGCAGTACGCAATCGGGCCGCCTGCTGCTGAGCCTGGTGATTGGTGAGCTCAGCCTCTGCCTTGGCACGCTTGGCCTCTGCGACAGCCTGGCGGATCCGACCCGCCTCAGCCTCTAGTTTCTCACGCTCCCGCGTCAGCCTAGCCTCTTCCTCGGCTCGCTGCTTCTCATGGGCTGCCTTGTACTCCGCGATAATTTTCTCGGCTTCCTTAGCTGCGGCGGCGCGCGCAGCCTCCGCGGACACTTTTTCGCGCTGGACCTCCTGTAGCACTTCCGCCTGTCGGGCGAACTCGGCCTCGAGCTTTTGTCGCTCCGCCCGAAGCTTGGCCTCTACCTCCTCGCGCAATGCCTTCTCTCGCGCCTCCGCCTCAATGCGGCGCTGCTCGGCCTCCTGTGCGGACGCGCGCCTGGATTGTTCCACCTGGGCCTGTATGCGGCGTGCCTCTTCCAGTCGATGTCTGGCTTTGGCTGCTTCGGCCTCCATCCGCTTCCGCTGCGCCAGGGCCTCGCGCTCGGCCTCTTCACGCGCCCGGTCTGCCGCGGCCAGCTCATCCGCGTTCTTGGCGTACTGGGCAGCGAGACGCTCCTGCTCCTCCTGCAGTTTGCGTTGCATCTCCAGCTCCAGCGCTTTGATGCGCTCCTCTTCCTCGCGGCGCCGGCGTCCGGCCTCCGCCTCCGCCCGTTGCTGCGCAGCTTCGGTCTCTTTTCTCAGGCGTTCGGCCTCCGCGAGCACCGCGTCAGCGCGCGCAGCTTCCTTCTCCAGCTTCTCGCGCTCTTCCTTCACCCTGGCATCCAACTCCAGCTCGCCGGCGCGCTTTGCTGTCTCCACCTCTGACTTTATGCGTTGCGCCGCGGCCAGGATTTCATTCGCCTTCGCAGCATCTGCCTCGAGCTTGTTGCGCTCCTCCGCGAGCGCTGTCTGGATTCTGGCTTCGGCCTGCTGCCTGGCCGCCTCCGTCTGCTCCTGCATGCGCCGGGCCTCGGCGAGCGCGCTGCTGGCCCTCTCGGCCTCGGCTTCCAGGCGCGTCTGCTCCTGCGCAAGCTTGCCGCGCACTTCCTGATCCGCTGCGCGGCGCGCGGCTTCCACCTGCTGCTGAATGCGCTGGGCTTCTGCCAGAGCCGCATTGGCCTTCGCCGCCTCGGCCTCCCGTTTGGCCCGCTCGGACTCCAGGCGTTCCTCGGCCGCCTTCTCGGCCGCTGCTCTGGCCTGCTCCGCCCGATTCTGCAGTCGAACAGCCTCTTCCAGCTTCAGGTTGGCCTGCGCGAGCTTTGCGCTCAGCGCCGCGGCCTTCACGTCGGCCTCGAGCACATCCTCACGGTCCGTCGGAGCCCTAGGCCCGGACGCCGCCTTTTCGACCCGCGAAGCCGATTCCGCCCCACTGTCCGCGGGCCTTTCGCGTCGGGCTCCGCTCGGCTTCTCGGCACCCAGAGGAGACTCCATCAGGCCACCGGCGAGATATCTGGCGTCGATACCCGACTCGGTGAGAATGAAAGCCCCCGCGGAGCTGCGCGTGCCGGTGTCGCAGTAGACGATATAAGCCGTGTCCCGGCTCAGCTTCGGAAGCTGCATGCGCAACAGATTGAGCGGCACATTCAGGCTACCTGGGACTGAGGACTGCTGGTGCTCCTCGGGAAAACGTACGTCCAGCCAGGCCGCCCCTTCCTCGCCGAGCCTCTGCCCTGTGGCGAAGTCCACGCAACGCAGGGCGGGCTTCTTGATGAGCTCCACGAAGTTCTCCTTCGTCAAACGCCGCAGAACGCCGTCCGTGGTCATACGAATCGTGGCGTTGCGCTTGGCGTCCGAGACCAGCGCTTCTTCGCCGAAGCTGTCACCGTCATGCAGCTCCGCCAGCTTGATTTCCTGAGACGCGTTCGGTGCCCTGCGGGTCACCTCGCATCGCCCCTTGTGGATCACGTAGTAATAGTCTCCAGGCTCCCCCTGTCGGATCACCTCGTCGCCGGCGTGCACCGACACCTCCTCCATGAGTGCAAAAATGCGCTGGATGTTCGGTGCCGGGATGCGGGCAAACAGCTCTGACTGGAGCATGCGTGTCATCCAGTCTGCCGAATCCTCCGTTTCGATCTCGCTGACTTCCACCGGCCCCTCCGCCCCCGTCTGCTCTTCCAGCGTGAGCAGTCTGTCGAGGACAGAGCGCTCGAAACGCAGGACGCTGACCGGCGTCTTGGCCTTTGCCGACAACTGGCGGGGCTGCAACTGCGCCAGCGCATACCGGGCAGCCTCCGTGCCGGCCGTCAGATGTTTGGAGACCTGGCCGTCGTGGTACATGTCGAGCTCGCCTTCGATGAGATAGAAGGTGTAGCTGTCCTTGTCACCCTGTTTGAAAAGGAATTTACCC
>JASJBY010000078.1 GCA_030066245.1 Gammaproteobacteria bacterium | reverse complement strand
GCCCGCTAACCGCTCTCCTTCCTGCCCCCTGCTCCCTGCCCTCTGCTCCCTTCTTTCCCCTCTTGCTGCCCGCCGCCCGCCGCCCGCTATTCTTCCCGCCCTCCAATTCCCGATATACTCTTCGGCGCTGTCCTATCGCCAACCTCGAAGCCTGTGAAGCCTGGCCGTAACGACCCTTGCCCCTGCGGCAGCGGATTGAAGTACAAGAAATGCTGCGGCAGCGGTGCCAGCCAGCGCGCCGGTGCAGCACGGGGGGAGCCAGCGCTCCAGGCCGGTCTGTTGTTCGAGCAGGGCCAGTACCTCTATCGCTCAGGGCGTCTGCTGGAGTCTGCTGATGCTCTGTCGCGGGTGCTCGCTGCGAATCCGCGGCATGCGCCAAGCCTGCACTTGCTCGGCATCATCAGACACCAGCTCGGCGACTCGGAGAATGCACTGCGGTTTCTGGCTCGCGCCACGTCGAGCGCGCCCGTCGAGCCCGTGTACCGAAACAGCTACGGCGAAGTGCTGCGACTCTCGGGCAGGAGCGCGGAAGCACTGGCCCAGTTCGACAAGGCGCTGGGCCTGTCGCCCAGCTACGAAAGCGCCGCCAACAACAAGGCCCTTGCGCTGCTTGCCCTGGGACGTTCTGGAGAGGCCGTTGCCCTGCTCAAGGGCGCGCTCCTTGACCACCCGAGCTCTGCCACGCTCCACGACAACCTCGGATATGCGCTGCAGACAACGGGAAGCTTCGGGCAGGCCGCAGAGCAGCACCGGCAAGCCCTGGAGATTGCCCCGGACATGGTGTCTGCCCGCGTGAACCTGGGCAGCGCCTGCCAGAGCCAGGGAAGGTACTCGGAGGCGAAAGCCTGCTACGCAGCCGTGCCCGAGGCTTCCGAGGCGTTCCCCGTGGCCCTCCACAATCTGGGGATCTGTGACCAGGAGCTTGGCGACGCCGCGCAGGCCATCAACCACATGGAGCGCGCGCTCGCCCTGGACCAGACCAACGCCGATCTCCTGGGTGATTATGTCTTCGCCCGCCACCACCTCAGCGCCGGCTACTCTACCGAAGTGCTGGAGCTCAGCGCGCGTTGGGCGGCCTTGTTCGAGACATCCGGGGGAAGCCCCCCCCGGCGACCAGTCTCGGGCGATGCCAGAATCACCGTAGGCTATCTGTCACCGTTCGCCCTCGCGTCGACGCGTTACCTCAACGAGTCGGTGATCACACGCCACTCGTCCGACTTCCAGGTTTATTTCTACGCAACGTCACCCCAGGCGAAGCGTGAACAGCCCTGGTCGCAACTGCCGCGCTCCTGCTGGCGGGATATCTCGCACCTGTCGGACGAAGAGGCGGACCGGCGGATTCGCAAGGACAAGGTCGATATTCTGGTTGACCTGGCGGGCAACGTCCGCGGCCACCGGCTCGGCCTCCTGGCCCGCCGACCAGCCCCCCTGGCAGTCACCTGGACGGAGTCCTTCTATACGACTGGCAGCCGGCACGTGGACTATTTCCTCGGCGATCCTTGCAGCTCGCCCGCCGACATGCAGGCCTGGTTCACCGAGGCGCTGGTGACCTTGCCGCATATGCGCTTCTGCTATTCCCCGCCCGACTACGCTCCAGCAGTGGGTCCACCGCCGAAGCGCACCAATGGCCATGTTACCTTCGGCTGCTTCACCCATGCCGCAAAGATCACCGCTCAAGTGGTGGAAGTATGGGCACGCGTGTTGGATTCCCTGAGCGACGCCCGGCTGATTCTCAAATGGAAGGCGTACGCGGAAGCGTCGGCTCGCCAGCGCGTCCTCGACCTTTTCGCCCCGTGGGGCGTAAAGGCCGACCGCATTGAGTTTCGCTCCCACTCGGCTCACGTGGAGATGCTTGCCGAGTATAACCGCGTGGATATCGCGCTGGACACGTTCCCATACAACGGCGGCCTCACCACCTGCGAGGCGCTCTGGATGGGTGTGCCCGTGATCTGCCTGCTGGGCGATACGGTGGTAGGCCGGCAGAGCGCGTGCATGCTGCGCGCCATCGACTGCCCGAGCACAATCGCCGACAGCGTCAATGCCTATGTAGAGCGATGTCTGCAGATGGCCCGGAACCTGGAGACCATGACGGAACTGCGAGCCGGGCTCCGCGAGCGGATGGCGAATTCCGCCCTGTGCGATGCCGCCGGTTTTGTAAGGGATCTGGAGTCCGTCTACAGAAGCATCTGGTCTGACGCTCAGTCTGGCCAGACGAGAGAAATGCGTCCGACGGCGGAAGCGGACTGATGGCGGAGCCCGACTACAGACGTAGCCTGACGCTCGCGGACCTGGACGAGCACGGCTGCCTGAAAATCACATTCGGCCTGTGGCTGACCATGGTGTTTCTCTGCCGGCATCTGATTCTCCTGCTTCTCGGCGCCACCTCCTCTCTGGCCAACTTCACCTACGGACAGGCCAGCGCCAGCTACGGGGTCATTTTCAGTCATCCGTGGTTCCTGCTGGCGAGCGCGCCCGCGCTGGCCGTACTTGTGGCCGGCATGCGGCGTACACCATCCGCCCCCGAGCCGCTGCGCGCCATCTGGCGCTTTGGCGCTCGGCTGCTCATTCTGGCTGCCGTTCTCGACCTGGTCGTTTTGGGTGTTTTGATTGGAATCGGTCGCTTCGACGTGGAGTCGACCCACATTCTCCAGGCTATCCTTGACGCGCTCTGCCTGGTCTATCTCACCCGAACCAAGAGGGCGTGGGATACGTTCGCGGATTTCCCCTCCAGAGAGGGCAAGAAAGGCAGCGGGTGATCGGCCCGGCGAGAGTCCTTCGGTTATCCATCATGGGAGTACCGTCACTACCCTGTCCCCTGTTCCGCTTGCCTCACCTGTTCCCGATTGCTCGGCTCGTCGTTCACCCCTTTCTGGATAAACACCAGGTTGTGGTAGAAGCTCATGGAGACGATATGTCTTTGGAAGTAATCCGGCTTGAAGTTCGGGATCAGAAGCTCGGCATGGTTCAAGCCGTCGGTCAGCGACTTGAAGAACGTGAGCGCCGAGCCCGGATGGTTCATATCCGTGCTCGACCCGCCATACTCGGGCCAGTACGCGGTCTGCGTATCTTCCACCACGTAGATACCGGCGTTGTCCAGGAGTGGGAAGAGCGTCTTGAAACTGGTCAGGACATGCTCGTTGATATGGCTGCCGTCATCAATGACGATGTCGATTCTGCCCATCTTCCCAGCCACCTGGCGCAGGAACGCCGGGTCGTTCTGACTGCCCTGGAAGATCGTGATGCGCTCTTCCTGGATGGCCGTCTTGTCATGAATATCGATGCTGTAGACGTGCGCGTTCGGAAAATAAGCTTTCCACATGCGCAACGACGCGCCGCCATGCTTCGGATGCGCGTAGCCTCCTACGCCGATTTCCAGGATATTGAGCGGGTCCTCCCTACGTTTCGAGAAATGACGCTGGTAGTGGGGGGTATGGAAGTGGCTGCCCCACTTGTCGGTGCGATACCGGCTGGCGAGGGCCGTAAGGTTGTGTTTGCGCTCCAGGTAGTCCTGGTATAGGGGTATGGCCTCGTCAAGCTCGCCGCCTGCATGAAGAAGGTCGCCCAGCTTCTTGCATGGCATGGGATCCAGGGGCGACAGGTCTCGGGCACGCTTGAGCAGGGATATCGCCCGCTCCAGGTGGCCTAGTTCCGCTTCCGCATATCCCGCCCCGCAGATCGCACCGGCCTGACTGCCGTCCCGGGCCAACACCTGGTTGAAGCATTCCAGCGCTGCACCTGGGCTGCCCCGGTCCAGCTCCACCCAGCCAAGCTCCGCCAGCGCAACCGCATCCTCGCCGTGGGCTTTCAGAAACTCCCGCAAATGCCGCCCGGCCCCATCTAGGTCGCCCGCCCCTCTCAGTGCCTGACCAAGCTGCCGATGAACGTCGCTCAGACCAGGCGAAGCCTCCAGGGCACGCTTGAAAGACTCTGCCGCTTTCTTCTGGGCATCGCAGAGCATGTGGTACTCGCCCAGGAAACGATGGTGATGGGCATCGCCCGGAGAGCGCGCCGTCAGGTGATCCATGCATTCCTTCATTTCCACATCGTTGCCGGTGTAGAAGGCCACCAGGGCAAGCATGAACAGGGCGTCGGGCTGGCCCGGCTGGCGAGCCAGAAGCTCATGAGAAAGCCGGTAGCATTCCGCCAGTCGGCCCTCGGCAAGGTGCTTCGAGGCTTCCCTAAGGATGGCGTTGACGGTTACCGGCGGCATGGGATGGGGATCGGTCGGCTAGTCAGCGATGCCGGCAGCCCGCCGCCGATCGGGTAGCGTTCGACGGCATACGGTTCACGGCGCCGGCCGATGAGCTGGCGCCTGGTTGTCGACCAGGACAGCGGCTCACCATAGCCGTTCGCCGCTCCTCAGGCGCGTCTGCATCTCCTGCTGAAACTCCGGTGGCCCGAAGGCATGCCACTCTCCATTCAGCTGGTAGACGAAGGGACGCGCCCGTAGCTGGGCATGGCGCTGCAGCCAGTTGAGAACGTCGGGGCTGGGATCCTGACCTGCCGGTACCACAACGTCGACCAGAAGCTCTCGCCATGTCAGCTTCCCCCAGAGCACCATGACGCCGATCTTATCCGGCCGGAACCATTCTGGCAGGGGACTCTCCGGCTCCAGCCATCCGCAAACGAACTCACGACAGGGGTCCTGCGGCCGCCGATCGTAGATCCGGCAGCTGTGCCCCGTGCTGTGGGGACAAGGCTTGCCCGGATACACGGCCTGGCCGTCGATGGTAATCTGCAGCCACCCGTCACAGCACGCGGTGCAACGACCGCACTGCCGAACCCGGCCCTGCGACGAACTACCACAGCACTGCTTGAACTTCTTTCCGCTTCCGCAGGGACAGGGGTCGTTACGGCCAGGCTTCACGGCTTCAGCGGGGCGAGTGATCTAAAGCGCAGCATTATATCGGGAAACAGCGGGCAGAGGGCAGGAAGAAGAGCGGTTAGCGGGCGGCGGGCGGCGGGCAGCAGGAGGGAAGAAGGGAGGGAGTAGGAAGCAGGGAGCAGGGAGCAGGAAGAAGGAGGAAGAGCAGTCTGCGGGCTACACTGGCTTCCGAGTCACCGAGTCACCGAGTCACCGAGTCACCGTTCTTCTTCACGAATCAGGAATCACGAGTCACGAGTCACGGGCCTTCTTTTTCCTGCCCCCATTCTCACTCTTGCCGACCGCTGCCCGCCGACCGCCGCCCGCTCTTTTCCCGCCTCCCCCATCAACGGTCTCATGCTGTGGAGCAGGGTCTTGAAGAGGGTCGGGTTTGCTTCTTCTTCACGGGCCAGCAGGGTTTTCATGTGTTCCCGCTGGGTGGGTGTGCGGAAGCAGGCCGGGCAGCTGTCCGGCACGACGGGCAGCCCGGAGGCGGCGGCAAAAGCGGCGAGTTGGCGTTCCCTGACATAGGCGAGAGGTCGAATCACCCGCAGGTCGCCTGCATCGACAACGTAGTGGGGCTTCATGGTACCGAGGCGCCCCTCGTGGAAAGCCGACATCAGAAAGCTTTCCGCCAGGTCGTCCAGGTGCTGGGCCAGTGCGAGAACGCCGAAGCGCTGCTCTCGGGCCACCCGGTACATGATGCCCCGCTTCATGCGTGCGCAGAACGAGCAGAAGGAATCCTTCTTCAGGATCGCCTCCGCCTGTTCCTGGATGGGCTGAGACTCGAAGAAGTACTCCACCCCGAGTTCGGCCATATATCCTTTGAGGGTCGATGGCTCGAAGCCCGCGATCTGGGGATCGATGGTGATGGCGCCCACATGAAAACGCACCGGCGCGTAGCTTTTCAGGTGCAGGAGGATCTGCAGCAGGCCAAGGGAGTCCTTGCCGCCTGACAGCCCGAGCAGGATTCGGTCCCCGTCCCTGATCATGGCATAGTCGGCAATGGCACGACCGACAGGGCGTAGCAGGGACTTTGGCGGGCGGGCGGGCTCGAACATGGGGGCGCAGTTTAGGCTGTGCGACGGAGTGTGGCTATACTCAAGCTCGCGCGCGTTGAAACGCGCCTTTCGCCGGGTGACGGCCATACGCTGACCGCCCCATGAGCTTAACTGCGTTACGTGGAACCGACCATGGAGAAAGCTGAGAGCCAGCCGACTGTGCTGGTGGTTGACGATGTTCCGGAGAACATCGACGTGTTGGCCGGCATTCTGCGCCCGGAGTACAAGGTCAAGGTGTCGCTGAATGGGGAGAAGGCGCTGAACCTGGCCAGGACCTCTCCCGCACCCGACCTGATTCTGCTGGATATCATGATGCCCGGGATAGACGGCTATGAGGTCTGTCGCCAGCTCAAGGCGGATCTCACCACCCGCCGGATCCCGGTCATATTCGTGACCGCCAAGGGGGAGGTGAGAGACGAAGCGCTCGGATTCGCGGTGGGTGGCGTGGACTACATTACCAAACCCGTCAGTCCGCCCATCGTCCAGGCCAGGGTGAAGACGCACCTCGCCCTTTACGACCAGACCCGAGCGCTTTCCGGACTTGTCCGCCAGCGCACGGATGAGCTCAACGACACGCGCCTGCAAGTGATCCGCCGGCTCGGTCGGGCCGCCGAGTTCAAGGACAACGAAACGGGATTGCATGTCATACGCATGAGCCATTACTCGCGGCTGCTGGGGCTTTCCGTGGGGATGGGGCATGACGAGGCCGACGTGCTGTTCAACGCGGCACCCATGCACGATATCGGCAAGATTGGCATCCCCGACCGCATCCTCCAGAAGCCGGGTAAGCTCGACGCGGAGGAATGGGAAATCATGAAGCAGCACGCTGAGATAGGCGCTCGCATCATAGGACAGCATGATTCCATCCTGCTGGAGACGGCGCGGATTATTGCCCTCAGTCACCATGAGAAATGGAACGGGCGCGGTTATCCCGCAGGCCTCGAAGGCGAGAAGATCCCCCTGGTCGGGCGCATCGTCGCCATCGCCGACGTCTTCGACGCGTTGACCAGCGTAAGGCCCTACAAACGCGCCTGGCCCGTGGACGAGGCAATCGAGCTGCTGAAAAAGGAAGCCGGCGAGCACTTCGATCCGGCGCTCATCCCGAAATTCCTGGAGATTCTGCCCGAGGTCATCGAGATCAAGGACCGTTACGCAGAGGCTTCGGTGGACGACGTCTCACCCAACGTCTGATTATCCCCTCCGTCCGGAGCTGACAGACGCGCCGTCCCGCGGCGGCCGGTCGTGCGCGCTAGCCCGCAGGCGGCAGCGAATACCGGTATAATCCCCGGCCCCTCGGCCAAGGGAAACACCGGTTTGCTCCAGAACGTCCGTAACATCGCCATCATCGCTCACGTGGACCATGGCAAAACGACCCTGGTGGACCGGCTGCTGCAGCAGTCGGGAACCCTGGTGAGCCGGGGAGAGCTTCAGGAGCGCGTTATGGACTCCAACGATCTGGAGAAAGAACGCGGCATCACCATCCTCGCCAAGAACACGGCGATCAACTGGCAAGGCTATCGCATCAATATCGTGGACACGCCCGGGCACCGCGATTTCGGGGGCGAAGTGGAGCGCGTATTGTCCATGGTGGACTCGGTGCTGCTGTTGGTGGACGCGGTGGAAGGCCCCATGCCCCAGACCCGCTTCGTTACCCAGAAGGCGCTCTCCCGCGGACTGCGTCCCATCGTCGTAATCAACAAGACCGACCGGCCCGGTGCAAGGCCGGGCTGGGTTCTCGACCAGACCTTCGACCTGTTCGACCGTCTCGGCGCCACCGAGGAGCAGCTTGATTTTCCGGTAGTTTACGGGTCCGCGCTGAAGGGCTACGCAAGTCTGGACCCGTCGCTGCGGGACGGGGACATGTCGCCGCTCTTCGAGGCCATCGTCAAGCACGTGCCGCCGCCACCGGTCGATCCGGACGGCCCTTTTCAGCTCCAGGTCAGCTCGCTCGACTACAGCAGCTACGTGGGCGTGATCGGCATCGGCCGCATCCAGCGGGGCACGGTCAGGACCAACACGCCGGTGACCGTGGTCGGCACGGATGGCGAGCGCCGACAGGGACGGCTGCTCCAGGTGCTCGGTTTCCATGGCCTGGAGCGAGTCGAGGTCCCGGAGGCGACGGCCGGGGACATCATCGCTTTTACCGGTCTGGAGCTGTTGAACATCTCCGATACGCTGTGCGATCCGGCCTGCGTCGAGAGCCTGCCGCCGCTCAGCGTCGACGAGCCGACCGTGAGCATGACCTTTCAGGTGAACAAGTCTCCGTTCGCGGGCCGGGAAGGGCGCTATGTCACCTCGCGCCAGATCCGCGAGCGGCTCGAGCGTGAGCTGGTGCATAACGTGGCGCTGAGGGTTGAGGAAACCGACGATCCGGATCGTTTCCGCGTATCCGGCCGCGGCGAGCTGCATCTGGCGGTGCTCATCGAGAACATGCGGAGAGAAGGCTTTGAGCTGGGAGTGTCCAGACCCGAGGTGATCATCCGGGAGCTGGACGGCGTTCAACAGGAGCCTTACGAGCAGGTTACGGTGGACGTGGAGGAGACGCATCAGGGTGCGGTCATGCAGAAGCTGGGAGAACGCGGCGGCGAGCTTCAGAACATGGTGCCTGACGGCAAGGGCCGGGTGCGCCTCGACTATGTCATTCCCTCGCGCGGCTTGATCGGTTTCCGCTCTGAGTTTCTGACCAGCACCTCGGGAACCGGCCTGCTCTACAACGTGTTCGATCACTACGGGCGGCTGAAGCCGGGCACTTTCGGCAATCGTGTGAACGGCGTGCTGGTGGCGAACGGCAGTGGCAGGGCCTTGGGCTATGCGCTGTTCAACCTGCAGGAGCGGGGTCGTCTGTTCATTGCGCCAGGTGACGAGGTCTACGAGGGCATGGTCGTGGGCATCCATTCGAGGGGCAACGATCTGGTGGTTAACCCCCTTAAGGCCAAACAGTTGACCAACATCCGTGCGGCCGGTTCGGACGAGAATATCCTGCTGACGCCAGCGGTTCGCTTCAGCCTGGAGGAGGCGCTCGAGTTCATCGACGATGATGAACTGGTGGAAGTCACGCCAGCCGCCATACGGCTGCGCAAAAAGCTCTTGAAGGAGCACGAGCGACGCCGGGCGGGTCGGAGTGTGGAGAAGTGAGTGGTGATTGGTGGGTAGTGAGTAGTGAGCAGGGAGCAGGGAGCAGGGAGCAGGGAGCAGGGAGTAGTGAATCGTGAAGCGGAACGGTGACTCGGCATAAAGCCGGGAAGAGGAAGTGGCGGATGGGAAAAGCCGTAGCCGTAGATGGTAGGTTGCAGGTCGGGGAAGAGAGTGACTGGTGAGTGGGTCGGCTGACGCGAGGGTGGGCAGATGATTGGGCTGCTGCAGCGGGTCGGGCGGGCCGGTGTGGAGGTCGGCGGCGAGACGGTGGCTGAGACGGGTCCGGGACTGCTGGTGCTGGTGGGTGTTGAGCGGGCCGACACGGAGGCCCACGCGGACCGATTGCTTGAACGTGTGCTGGGCTACCGGATTTTTGGGGATGCGGACGGGCGAATGAACTTGGGCTTGCGCGACGTCAAGGGCGGCCTTCTTCTGGTTCCCCAATTCACGCTTGCCGCGGACACCCGCAAAGGCATGCGCCCGAGCTTCTCTCCAGCGGCGGATCCAAGCGACGGGAAGCGTTTGTTCGACTATCTGGTGGAGCGGGCCCGGGCTGCCCATGGGTCCGTGGGCGCCGGTGTGTTCGGGGCCGACATGCAGGTGGCGCTGGTCAACGACGGGCCGGTGACCTTCTGGCTGCGCGTGCCGCCGGCACCGATTTAGATTTCCCGATACCCTTGGCTCAGGACAGGCACGTGCATCTATCCATGCGGACGAGTCTCCCGACGGCTGCTTCTCTGGTTCTGCTGGTCGTACTGCCGCTGGCCTGTGCCCCAGACCGGGGCGCTCCTCCGTGGCAGATCGAGCAGCTGGAGGGCGGTGCCATACGGGTATTCGGCTTGGTTCCAGGCCGCAGCACGCTTGCAGAGGCACCGCCGCGATTCGGACCGGCCGTCGAAGTTGCCTTGTTCGAGGCACCCGACGGTTCCCTCGCGGTGGAAGGCTACTACAGCAAGGTGAGCCCAGGGGGCCTTACCGGGAGGCTGGTTCTCAGTCTGCAGCTTGACGACGCCCTGCTTGCCACACTTCGCGACAACAGCCCGGAAAGAAGAGCACTCCGCACCGGCAATGTGCGCCTGGAAATTGCCGCCGGGGATGCCAAGCGAGTGCGTCAAGCGGTGATTCGCGGCATGACATTCGTGCCAACCGCCGATCTGGACGAGGAGATCGTGCGCGGCCGTTTCGGTGAGCCCGAGCAGCGTCTCCGCATCGACGAGAACACGGCCCTCTGGCTGTATCCGACACGTGGGTTGGCCGTGGCGCTGAACCGCCAGGGAAAAGACTTTCTGCAGTACGTGCATCCGGCGGACTTCGCCTGGGCGCGACAGGGCCTGCAAACAAGCGGGCTTTAGCCCGGCTCGCCGACCTCGGAAGTTCCTCCACCCGTGTCCCGTACCGTGGCCGCGGGCGCGTACCCGTAGCGGTGCCGCAGCAGCTTCTTATGGGTTGGATACTAGGGCGTCAGGGCAATGCCGATTTCAGCTGTCGGCTCTGAGGTGATTCGGGTGCGTCCGGATATGCGCCATGCCGCATCCGGCGGCTCCAGGTGCAGAATCCAGCCGCCGGGACTCAAGGACGCCTGCAGCTGGCCCTCGTAGCGATTGCCGCCCAGCGCGCGGAGCGTGATCTCACCGTCGTGCCGGTCCCGGGTCGCATGGAATAGCTTCAGCTCCAATGTCTCCGGCCCGCTTTCCATGGTCATCTCCAGCAAGACCCGACCTGTGGCGACATGGATGCGGAGGCTTCCCTGCAAGCCCTGAGCACGAGCCGCTTCTTCCCGGGCCAGGGTGCGATTGATAGCGAGCCCCTGCTTGTAGTAGTCACCTACGACCAGTGAGTCGGGCTCGTCCATGGCGATAAACAGAGTCGCAACCCCTGCGACCACCGCCGCCAGCGGAAGGCTGATCAGTATCCAGGGCCAGAGGTGTTGGTACCAGGGCTTGGGATCGGTGGCTTCCGGTACCGGGCTCCAACCCCGCTTGATGCCGTCGTTCTTCATGTCGGGATCAAGGTCAATCCACGGGGCCGATGAATCGGCTCGTTGCCTCCCTCGCCAGCTCCGGAGCATCGGTCGCTTCGATGTGGAACGTGATCTCGTTGGTGGAGCGGGTCAGATGGATGGGGTCGATACGGATGCGGACGGGCAGGTTGTATACCTCGCCGGCCGCCACTGTGAGCTCGCCTTTGCGATTGATGAACTCCATCTCGGGGAGACCACTGGCCGAGAGGCGGTAGACATGCTCTCGCTCGTCCATGTTGATCACCTTGAGGTTGTAAACGTTTTCCACCAGACCCTCGCTGGTTTCCCGATAAAGGCCGGTACGGTCGCGGATGACGTCCAGCTCCAGTGGTATGCGCTGGGAAATCGCGTAGATCAGGCCCGCGGTCATGGCAAGCAGCAGCGTGGCGTAGACGAGAATGCGGGGACGAAGCGGATGCGCCGGGCGGCCTTTGAGGCCGTTCTCGGTGGTGTAACGCACCAGGCCCCGGTCGTAGCCCATCTTGTCCATGACGTCATCGCAGACGTCGACGCAGGCCGCGCAGCCGATGCACTGGTACTGAAGGCCTTTTCTGATGTCTATGCCCGTGGGGCAGACCTGCACGCACAGGGTGCAGTCGATGCAATCCCCGAGCCCGAGCCCCTGACGGTCGGCCGTGCGCTTGCGCTTGCCTCGCGGCTCACCACGGGCTTCGTCGTAGGATATGACGAGCGTGTCCTTGTCGAACATGGCGCTCTGGAAGCGCGCATAGGGGCACATGTAGATGCAGACCTGCTCACGCATCCAGCCGGCGTTTCCGTAGGTCGCGAGACCGTAGAAGATCACCCAGAAAGTCTCCCACGGGCCGAGGTCGAAGCTGAACATGCGTGCCCCCAGCTCATCGATGGGGGTGAAATAACCGACGAAGGTGAACCCGGTGTAGAGTGAGAAGAGCAGCAGAATGACGTGCTTGCTGCCTTTTTTCAGCACCTTCTCGGAGTTCCAGGGCAGCTTGTCGAGCTTCATCTGCTGGGGGCGGTCGCCTTCGATCTTGCGCTCCACCCACATGAAGATTTCGGTCCAGACGGTCTGTGGACAGGCGTAACCACACCACAGGCGGCCTGCCACGGCGGTGAAGAAAAACAGGGACAGCGCCGCAATCATCAGCAGCAGCGCCAGGTAGAAGAAATCCTGGGGCCAGAATACCCAGTCGAATATGAAGAATTTCCGGGCCGGCAGGTCGAAAAGCACCGCCTGTCGGCCCTCCCATCTCAGCCACGGCACGCCGTAGTAGAGGCCCAGCAGGACCACCATGGCCAGCACGCGCAGGGCGGCGAACGTCCCATGGACTTCGCGGGGGTAGATCTTCTCCCGCTTGGCGTACAGCGACTGCTGCACTTCGTCAGCGGGTTCAGGTTCGGGGGCTCGTCTCTTCTTCTGCGCCGTGACATCGGACATCACACATTCTCTATTCCGGATCTTGCGTCCCTTGCACCACCTGACACGGCTGTTGGAAGTAGCAGGTCAGCAGGCTCGACAGGGCCGACATGAACCAGAACAGAAAGAAGCCCACGCTGTACCAGCCGGTGCGGCTGATATCGGGGCCGCCGATGCACGCGGAGATCTCGACAGGATCGAACACCGTGAACGTCACGATGGTGGCTGCTCCGGCAACGAGAAAACCCGGCCAGAGTATGCTGATGATCCACTGAACTTTCAGGATTTGCGACATGCTTCGTGCAGTACCCGGGGAGTTACCCTCCGGGCTCTTTCATGTGCTTGGTCACCAAGAGGAACAAGGACGCCGGCATAACCGATCAGTCACACGACTGTGAGCAGCGATAGGAGCTTAATCCAGCTACCAACAACAACTCCAGGACCTTCATTCGAGTTCCTCCACCTTGAATCCGACCTCAACGGCAGGTTCCGGGTGTGAGCGTGCCAAAGCACGCTCACATCCCTTGTTATTGTTCTTTCGCGGCCTCAGTCAGGCTCAAAACGTATGCAGCCACGAGTTCGACCTTCTGTTCGCCGAGGAAGTCCTTATGCGCCGGCATCACGCCGTTGCGACCCTCGCGAATGCTCATTTTGATTGCGCCCGGTGAGCCGCCGTACACCCAGATGTTATTGGTTAGGTTCGGGGCGCCCAGGAACTTGTTGCCCGTGCCGTCGGGCATGTGACAGCCCGCGCAGTTAAGCGCGAACTTCTCCTGCCCGGCCTTGGCCTTGGCGTCGTCAACCTGGCGGCCGTTCAGCTGCATGACGTATGCCGCCACGTCCTCCAGACCATCGTCGCCGAGGACGGGGCCGAAGGGCGGCATCATCCCGTTGCGGCCGGCGAGGATGCTGGTCCTGATATTCTCCGGCTCGCCGCCGTAGAGCCAGTCGTTGTCGGCGAGGCTGGGGAATCCCCGGGCACCACCGGCGTCCGAGCCATGACACTGTGAGCAGTAGTTGAGGTACAGGCGCTTGCCGGCGCGCACCGCGCCGGGATCTCCGGCCAGCATGGTCAGGTCTTTGCCGTCGAACTGCTGGAAGAAGGCGGCAAACTCCTCGTCGGCTTTCTTTTCCTCCTTTTCCCAGGCTTTTTCCTGGGTCCAGTTAAGGACGCCCTTCGTCTTGCCGAGCGCGGGATAGAGCGCAAAGTACACCAGGGCGAAGGCGATGGTGATGTAGAACATCCACAGCCACCAACGAGGCAGGGGATTGTTGAATTCCCGCAGGTCCCCGTCCCAGACGTGGCCCATCTCCTCGCCTTCGGCGACCTTTTTGGAGCTGCCCTTGCCGCTCCACCAGATAAGCGCCAGCATGCCTAAAACGTTGAAGAGGACAATGACAATGATGTACCAGCTCAAGCCTTGACTCATGGTTGCTTTTCCTCTGGGTTGGTCAGGCCTTTTTTCTGCTCGGGCGATTCGTCAGCAAACGGCAGGTTTGCGGCGTCCTTGAAGGCTTTCTTGCGCTTGCTGCTCCAGGCCCAGGCCCAGATCGCGATAAAAATAATGAACATGAGGAGCGTGTAGACGCTCCACAGATCGCCGAATAATTCCATCCCGCCAGGCCTTCCTTCCTGCCTTAGCGATTCGCCTTGATGGCTGTTCCTAGTCCCTGCAGATAGGCGATCATGGCGTCCATCTCGGTCTTTCCTTTCACCGCCTCGGCAGCGCCGGCAATGTCCGCGTCGGTGTAAGGAACGCCGACCGTGCGCAGAGCGCGCATCTTGGCCGGAGTGCTCTCGGCGTCAATCACGTTCTCTGCCAACCACGGATAGGCCGGCATGTTGGATTCGGGCACCACGTCTCGCGGGTTGATCAGGTGCACCCGGTGCCAGTCGTCGCTGTAGCGGCCGCCCACGCGTGCCAGATCGGGGCCGGTGCGCTTCGAGCCCCACTGGAACGGGTGGTCCCAGACCGACTCTCCGGCAACCGAGTAATGACCATAGCGCTCGGTCTCGGCACGGAACGGGCGAATCATCTGGGAGTGGCAGTTGTAGCAGCCCTCCCGTATGTAGACCGCCCGACCTTCGACTTCCAGCGCCGTGCGCGGCGTCATGCCTTCCACCGGCTGGGTTGTCTCCTTGAGGAAGAACAGGGGGACGATCTCCACCAAACCGCCGAAGCTGATGGCGATGATGATCAGCACGATCATCAATCCGAGGTTCTTTTCAACTACTTCATGACTCATGGTAGATACCCCCTCAGGCGGCCTGTGGAACAGCGACCTCGGTGGGCTTGGATCCCGCGACGGTCTTCCAGACGTTGTAGGCCATGATGAACATGCCGAGCAGGAAGAGTGCTCCACCAAGCAGGCGCACCGCATAGAACGGATACATGGCCTCGAGGCTCTGCACGAAGCTGTAAGTGAGCGTGCCGTCTTCGTTCAGCGCCCGCCACATCAGAC
Organism: Gammaproteobacteria bacterium; assembly: GCA_030066245.1. GTDB lineage: Bacteria > Pseudomonadota > Gammaproteobacteria > JAABTG01 > JAABTG01 > JASJBY01. The sequence goes on along the minus strand of JASJBY010000078.1, from coordinate 4,747 downwards.
CCTGCATGATGCCGGCAATCCACATGGCGACGATGTATAGCACGATGCCGATGGTGGACAACCAGAAATGGGTCTCGATCAGCTTGCTGCTGTACATGCCCTCCCGTCCGAAGACACGCGGCAGCAGGGCATAGACGGTACCAATGCTGACCAGCGCCACCCATCCCAGGGCGCCGGAGTGGACGTGGCCGATGGTCCAGTCCGTATAGTGAGACAGGGCATTCACGGTCTTGATGGACATCATGGGCCCTTCGAAGGTGGACATGCCGTAGAAGGACAGGGAGACGATCATGAACCGGAGGATGGGATCGGTGCGCAGCTTGTGCCAGGCGCCCGAGAGGGTCATGATGCCGTTGATCATGCCGCCCCAGGAGGGGGCCAGAAGCACCAGCGAGAAAATCATTCCCAGCGACTGGGTCCAGTCGGGCAGCGCCGTGTAGTGCAGATGGTGGGGCCCGGCCCAGATATACAGGGCGATCAGGGACCAGAAGTGCACCACGGAAAGCCGGTAAGAGTAAACCGGACGGCCTGCCTGCTTGGGCACGAAGTAGTACATCATGCCCAGAAAGCCCGCGGTCAGAAAGAAGCCCACGGCGTTGTGGCCGTACCACCACTGGATCATGGCGTCGATGGCACCGGAGTAGGCCGAATAGGACTTGGTGAGGCTCACGGGCACCGCCGCGCTGTTGACGATGTGCAGCATCGCCACGGTGATGATGAAGGCCCCGTAGAACCAGTTGGCGACGTAGATATGCTTGACCTTACGCTTGAAGATGGTGCCGAAGAAGACCACGGCGTAGGAGACCCAGACCAGGGCAATGAGGATATCGATGGGCCACTCCAACTCGGCGTACTCCTTGCTGGTGGTGATGCCCAGCGGCAGGGTGATGGCTGCGAGCAGGATCACCAGCTGCCATCCCCAGAAGGTGAAGCCGACCAGCGGTCCGCCGAACAGTCGGGTCTGGCAGGTTCGTTGCACCACGTAGTAGGAGCTTGCGAAAAGGATGGAGCCGCCAAAGGCGAAGATCACGGCGTTGGTGTGCAGCGGGCGCAGCCTTCCGAAGGTCAGCCACGGCGTTTCGAAGTTCAAGGCCGGCCACAGCATCTGGGCAGCAATGAGTACGCCGACCGCCATCCCGACAACGCCCCACACCACGGTCATCACGGTGAACTGACGTACAACAACGTCGTTATACGTGGTCTCGGTAGCCATATGTGTCCCCTTTGAGAATCAAGAACTGCTGCAACGGCCGACAAGCGGCTGAAGTGCTTCCCGCGAGTCCGGACGACAATGGACTGCTGTCAGGCGGGAGCCCAGAATTCTCTGTGAAATGGCGGCCGCGCAGATTGATCTGGGTCAAGAAACGCCGAAATTCTACCACATTCATGCCCCTGACCGGTATAAGGATATTCAGAGGCCGTTTGACCGGACCGGCTCGCGCATGCCGCCGTCCCGGAGTAGGTCGGACGGCGGGCTAGCCGCAGCGCATGGGGCTGCCGGGTTCCGGAAGATGGATCATGGCCCGCAGCCGGCCCAGGTCGTGGAGCTGGATATTCTTGCGGTGGACGGTGACCACGCCCTCGTCCTGGAGGCGGGAGAACATTCGGCTCACGGTCTCGACGGCAAGGCCCAGGTAGTTGCCGATGTCGTGGCGGGACATGCTTAGATTGAACTCGCTCTCGGAGAAGCCGCGTTCCCGGAAACGCTGGGAGAGACTCAAGAGGAAGGTGGCGAGCCGCTCCTCCGCGTTACCCTTGCCCAGCAACAGCAGCATGGCCTCATCCCGGGCCAGCTCCTTGCTGATCAGCTTCATGAAGTGGTGATGCAGGCTCGGGATGTCGCCGACCAGGTCCTGCAGCCGTTCGTAGGGCATGGTGCACACGGTGGTGGTTTCCAGTCCCTTGGCTGAGCAGACGTGGCGCTCATGCTCGATGGCATCCAGGCCGACCAGTTCCCCGGGCAGGTGGAACCCCAGAACCTGCTCGGTGCCGTCCTGGCAGGGCGTGTAGACCTTCAAGGACCCGGAGCGCACGGCGAACAAGGAGCGGAAGTTGTCGCCGGCCCGAAACAGGTGCTCACCCCGTCGCAGAGGTCTGGGACGGCTCATGATGGCGTCGAGCCGATCCATATCGGCCCGTTCGAGTCCCATGGGAAGGCATAATCGCGCCAGGCTGCATTCCCGACAGGCCACCTTGATGTTGGTCAAGTCAATAACCCTGCTAGCGGCCGACATGGTGATACCTGGTCTTCTGAGCCTCTGGATTTGAGCAGGTTTTGCGGCGTGGATCAACCGAGCGCGGATCCCGGCGCCCAGGCTTTCTTTGCTGCGCGCTTCCCGTCTCACCGTGCTCAAGGCTCACCATCGTCCGCAGGACGCCAGCCGTGCCCTGGTCTTCGCGAGACTGAACGGCGGCGCCTTAACGGCCGGTCTGCAACGCGCTATCCTTCGCTTGCCGAACTATCAGGAGACATCATCATGAGCGCGCGCAGAGGCTCGGTGACGCGGGACACTTTGGAAACCCGTATCTCGGTGGAGGTGGATCTGGACGGCAGCGGCAAGTCCCAGTTGAAGACGGGAATCGCCTTCCTGGAGCACATGCTCGACCAGGTGGCCCGCCATGGGCTCATTGACCTCACCCTGCGTGCCGAGGGTGATCTGCATATCGATGCGCACCATACGGTGGAAGACATCGGTATATCGCTGGGCGACGCTTTGCTCCAGGCGCTGGGCGAGAAACGGGGCATTGTCCGTTACGGGCATGCCTATGTCCCGCTCGACGAGGCCTTGTCGAGATTGGTCATCGACTTCTCCGGACGTCCCGGCCTGGAGTATCACGTGGAGTTTCCCCGGGCGCGAATCGGCGATTTCGATGTTGATCTTCTCCACGAGTTCTTTCAGGGTTTCGCCAACGCCGCGCGGGCGACCGTGCATGTGGACAACCTCCGCGGGAGAAATGCCCACCATATTGCCGAGACGATCTTCAAGGCTTTCGGTCGCGCACTGCGCATGGCCGTGGCTCTGGATCCGCGAGCCCCAGGCAGTGTTCCGTCGACGAAGGGAACGCTGTAGGAGGAAGCGGGCAGCGGGCGGCGGGCGGCGGGCGGGAAGAGAAAGCGGGCGGCGGGCAGCGGGCGGCGGGCGGGAAGAGAAAGCGGGCAGGGAGCAGGAAGAGAAAGCAGGCGGCGCTTGTTGGGATGGTGCGGTCGGCCGGGGCAGCGTTTCGAATCTGGCGGACACGGGGTCTTTGCTGCAGACAGACTGCTAAAGGCGAAGAGGCTACGTTTCTGAATCGGTTTCCGCTGCCAGTCGCTCTTACTCGCTGTCCGCCGACCGCTGCCCGCTGGCCGCTCGCTCCCTTTCCACCGCCCGATAGCCGATGTCCCGTCGGTAGTAGGCGCCGTCCCAGGCAATCGCCGATGTACGCTGGTAAGCCAGGGTCTGGGCGTCGGTGACCGTATTCCCGAGCGCACAGACGCATAGCACTCTGCCTCCTGAGGTCAGGACTCGGCCCTCCTCGTCGGCAGTTCCGGCGTGGAACACCTTCGTGTCCGGGAGACTTTCATCCAGGCCGTGGATGACGCGGCCCGTTTCGTAAGAACCGGGGTAACCGCCTGCAGCCATAACCACGCCCAGGGATGCGCGGGGGTCCCAATCGGCCGCCGTTTCGTGGAGCTTCCCGTTCAAGGCTGCGTTGCACAGGGTGACCAGGTCGGACTGCAGTCGCATCAGGATCGGTTGGGTTTCCGGATCGCCGAAGCGGCAGTTGTACTCCAGCACGTGCGGTGTGCCGTCCTCGCCGATCATCAGGCCCGCATAAAGAAAACCTGTGTAGGGGTGACCGTCCGCGGCCATGCCCGCTACCGTTGGCTTGATGACCTCCCGCATGATGCGGCGATGCATATCCGGCGTGACCACCGGCGCCGGAGAGTACGCGCCCATGCCACCCGTGTTGGGTCCCTGGTCGCCGTCCTGCGCGGCCTTGTGGTCCTGGGAGCTTGCCATCGGCAGGACATGCTGCCCGTCCACCATGACGATGAAGCTGGCTTCCTCTCCCACAAGAAACTCCTCCACCACGACACGCTGTCCGGCTGTGCCAAAGCGCTCACCGGATAGCATGCCGCTGACCGCTGCAATCGCCTGCTGTTCTGATTGCGCGAGCACCACGCCCTTGCCTGCTGCCAGTCCGTCGGCCTTGACGACTACAGGGGCTCCTCGTTCGCGGATGTAGGCCGCTGCTTCGTCGGCGTCGGTAAATGTGGCATAGGCGCCGGTGGGTATGCGGTGACGAGCCAGGAAATCCTTGCAGAATTGCTTCGAGCCTTCCAGTTGTGCAGCGGCGCGGGTCGGCCCGAAGCACCGCAGGCCGGCGGCCTGGAATGCGTCCACGACGCCTGCCACCAGCGGTGCTTCGGGGCCGACGATGGTCAACCCCACTTGGTTGTCCCGGGCAAACGCCACCAGAGCAGGGATGTCATCGACAGCAATCGGGATATTCTCGGTCTTGGGCTCGCGCGCTGTGCCCGCGTTGCCCGGGGCGACGAAGATTTTCTCCGTGATGGAAGACTGAGCGGCCTTCCAAGCCAACGCATGCTCGCGCCCGCCACCACCGATGATGAGGATGTTCATTGGGAAAGTGAGTAGTGATCAGTGATTGGTGATTAGTGATCAGTGAATAGTGAGCAGTGAATAGTGAGCAGTGAATAGTGAGCAGTGAATAGTGAGCAGTGAATAGTGAGCAGTGAATA
>JASJBY010000012.1 GCA_030066245.1 Gammaproteobacteria bacterium | reverse complement strand
GCATCCCGAGCGCTGAACCCTGCAGCTAGAGAAAGGCCAGCTCCGCGACGTAATGAAGTCAGGTTGGTAACCAATCCACGCATCTCAGCATGATCCACCGTCGCAATCTGCCGTTGTGTGCCTTGAGCCAATGGGTCTGTATCAACTTATGAATCGGCCTGTGGATATGTGGACGAGTCCGCGTACCGCGGACTGGCCCAAGCAGAGACGTGGGGACAACCTATGGACCGCGCCGAAAGGCTGGTGTGAGCCCTCGAGCGCACCGCTGGCGCGGCCCCCAGGTTGCCCCCACTCTCGGGCCTCTCGCCCACATACCCACAGGCCCAACAACCGACTGTTTCAAAAGAAGACTGAAGAGGAGCCCTGAGAAAACCGCGTGCCATTAGTTGACAGGTCAAACATATCAGCCCGGATTTCTCACCAGGCGGACCTTGGATCGGAGATTATGTTGGCAAACTCAACACCTTGGTTTTACCGAGCCGGTCTTCTTTTTGAACAGCTTGTCCTATTCGGTTCTTGGCCCACTCTGGTCGCGCTGCTCCTCGCAGCTGCCTCAGGCGTTTGTGCGCAGCCGCAGGCGTCGGTCACCAGGCTCATGGATGAGCCCGCCACCGTCTGGGACCTGGGCATGCATTGGCTGCAGCATTCACTCGACGAGGTTGCGGCCACGGAGGAGTGGGTTGCCGGCGGCAACTCACTGCGCATCCGCGCGCGTTATCATCGGGAGGCAAAGCGGATTCATATTGCCTCGCGGCTCTACGGTTTCACCGGGACAGCTGATGAGGCGAGAGCGAAGTGCACGCAGCTGATGAATGCGGTGAGAATAGCGCTCGGCGTGTATCCGCCACTTGGTCAGCCGGCCGCACCGACCAGCGACGTGGTGGACTTCTTCCTGCGCGATGGGAGTGCGGCCAGGGTAGGCGCGGACCGGGACAGTCTTGGCCGGGCCCTCGACCGGATGGTCTGGATCCAGGTCGGACTGTTCAGGCCGGAGGACCTGCGAGCTACGACAGGGTGTGAAGGCCCTCTGCTGGGAACCCGCGTCAGTTTCGGTGAATGATTCGATGAGGTGCTCCACGGATGCAGCCCTGCGAGTACTCACCTATAATCCGGCTGGTCTACCGACCAGCTTCCCGGGCAGCCCCCGGAGCGAACCGCTTTGCAGGACAGAATGGAGAAATGCTGTATGACAAAACTATCGTCACTCATTGGAGTTGCTCTGCTTGCCGGCACCGCCGTCTTGGCGCCTGTCCATAACGCCGACGCCTGGTGGGGTGGAAACGACAGGTGGGGTGACCGTTATGGCGGCTGGGGTGGTCCGGGCTACGGCGGCTGGGGCGGTCCGGGCTACGGCGGCTGGGGCGGTCCGGGCTACGGCGGCTGGGGCGGTCCGGGCTGGGGCGGCTATCCCGGCTACGGCGGTTGGGGCGGCTATCCCGGCTACGGCGGCTATGGGGCCTATCCTTACGGCGGCTATGCTGCGCCGGCCGCTCCGTCTACCGGCAGCTATAGCGCGCCTGCCCCGGCAGCGGCGCCGTAGCTTCCCGCCGCACTTCCTTCTTCAAGCTCGCTGCGAGCCCCCTGCCTGCGGCCTCGGGTCGCGCGCAGGGGGGTTGCATTTCCCCGAAGGCAGGCCTCCGGACAACTATTCAGGCACGGCGGGATGGCTCAGTACGGCGTTTCCGTGGGGTAGTCACGGAAGGCCAGCACCGGGCTCATGGGCGGTGCGCCCACATGGGGGTCGTTGCCAATCCAAGGACCGGGCGACGGCTGGTTGAGCCAATACCGTGCCAGGCCGCTCTCCAGTCGGGAGACCAGTCGGGGATTGAAGAAAGCAGCGGCTGCAAGCGCATCCTCCTGGAGCTTGACCGCCTCCGGGTAACGGCCCGTGGCTGCGTAGGCCATCGCCAAGACTTCGGCATGCTCGGTTTGAGGGTCATTGTTGTACAGGCGCTCGGCCAAGGCGACGGCCCGTGGCGGGTCGCGGACCTTCCCTTGCGGGCTCGCGGCCAGCAGTCGCGCCAGCAGGTACGCGAAAATTGATTTATCCGGGTGTGTCGATACGGCCCGTTCGAGTCGAGCCCTTACAGCGGCGTGTGCGCCGCCGGATCTGATCAACGCCAGGACTTCGCCAAGCTGGGCAAGGCCATGGTCCGGGATCTGCTCCAGCGCGACCTCATAGTGACGGAGGGCCTCCGCGTAAGCACCTGCCCGCAATCGCAGGGTTCCCATGTAGTAGCGAGTTCCCGCATGCTTGGGCTCCCCGGCCAGAGCAGCGTTGAAGAAGCCCTCAGCCGTCGCAACCTGTTGGGACTCCAGGGCCAGCACGCCGGACAGGAAGTTGGCCAGCACGTGGTCTGGGTTCCCGTGCAGCACCTCGCTCAGCTCGCGCCGGGCTGATTCCACATCACCCGTCAGGTAGAGGGCGCGAGCGAGGCTGACCCGGGCGTTCGCGTTGCCCGGGTCCAGGCTGAGGCCGCTTTTGAAGCCTTCCGCGGCAAGCGCGTATTCGCCCCTGTTCACGGCGCTGATCGCATGATGGAAGAGCGTTCGCTGCCCCGTTGAACGCTGCTCCATTGCGGTGATCAGGGGGTCGACGACTGCGGGGGAGACGTCGCCCCGTTTCTCCATGTGCGCGCGGGCTTGGCTCAGGTTGCCCTCGCCTCGGTAGGCCATGGCCAGCGTCAAGCGGATACGGGATGCGCGCGGCGCAAGACGCAGGGCCTCGCTCAAGTCGCGGATCGCTGTCCCGTAGTCCCGGGTGGCCAGGGCCAGCCGGCCGAGCGCGAACAGTGCCGCGGCACGGGTGTCCTCTGTCTCGGCCGAGATCCGCAAATGTCGGCGTGACGCCTCCAGGAGGCCCTGATCCAGGAGCGCTTCACCGAGCCGCCAGTGCGCCAGAGCGAAGCCGGGGTCGACGATGAGCGCCTGCTCGTAAGCCTGTACCGCCTCGGCCAGGCGACCGTTCTGCTGATACAAATAGCCTAGATAGTAAGCCCAGCGGCGTTCGTCGGGCGCGAGATCGGCCGCGTTCCGATAGCACGCCTCTGCCGCAGCGAATGCCAAGTGCGCATGATAAAGCAGGCCGGTGTCGCCATAGGCTGTGGCGAGCTCGGCGGGGGTGAGGTCACCCCGCGCCACGAGCACATCGAGGCTTCTTCTCGCCAGGGACAGCGCCTGGGCAACGCCCGGATCCGCACCGGCAAGGCGAGGCTGGGGGACCGTCATCAGCGGCGTCTGCAGGGTTCCGCGGCCACCTTCCAGGCCGGCAGGCGAAGGGCTCCATAAGGTTCCGAGGGCGGCCGCGAGGACCAGCCATGCCGACGCAGAACGAGCAGTGCCCAAAGCAGCGCCGCGACTCGTCATCGGCGTCTGGGCGCCGTGCCTTGCCGTAACCTGAAATACCGGTTTGCAGGCAGGTCCCGCCATTCTTCCGCGTTGCCGTCGGGCCAGTGGACGCGCACAGAGGCAGTCCCTCGGAATGCGCCAAGCCCCACCAGGACGCGGGGATCGTTGGCCGAAGCATAGCTGCCGTCTGTCCGCACCCGACGCCATATGGGGGAGCCGCCGGTAGGCTGAACCCGGACGCGGGCGCCCAGGGCATCGCGCCCGCTCCCATCGACGAGACGCAGCCCCAGCCAGTTGGACCGATGTCCCATGTCATTGAGCAGCAACCGGGCGCGCCCGTTGTTGTTGGTAACGAGGATGTCCGTGTCGCCGTCGTTGTCCACGTCACCGAACGCAGCTCCACGGGTGATCTCGGATAGCTCGAAAGCAGCTCCGCCCCGTGCGGAGATGTCCTCGAAGCGTTTGCCCGCCCGGCTGAGAAAAAGCTGATTCGGCTGTTGCAGCGGAAGTGGTCCGGACGACCCGGAGGCGGCGGAAATCAGCGAGACTGCCCCGTTGCCCGCGAAGATGTCCAGCCAGCCGTCGTTGTCCAGATCGAACCAGGCTGTGCCGAAGCCGGTGTAGGCCTTGCTGGGGCCGGCCAGCCCCATGGTGATAGTGCGGTCCTCGAACCAACCGCGGCCGTCGTTGACGTAGATTGTGTTGGTTTCTCGGGTCAGATGCGTGACGAACAGGTCGGGATCACCGTCTCCGTCGAAGTCCGCCGCGTCTACGCCCATGCTGCCTTCAGGGGCCCCCTGCATATTTACCGCCGCGCCCGCGAAGAAGGCGTCGTTCCGAAAGCTGCCTTCCTTCGTGTTGATCCAGAGATGGTTTGCGGAGGCGTCGTTGGCCACGTAGAGGTCGGGCCACAGGTCACCATTCAGGTCTGCGGTCGTCACACCGAGCGCGGCACCCTGCTCACTGGTGATGCCGGCCTGCCGGGAGATATCCTGGAAGCGGTTATCGCCGGTGTTGCGATAGAGGCGATCGGGCTGGGCGGGGTAGGCGAGGGGTGTGCAGTAATCCACTGCCGAATTGGGGGCACGGCATGGGGCGTGTCTGTTCATTTCCACGTGCACGTAGTTGCCCACGAAAAGGTCCAGCAAGCCGTCCCGGTCGATGTCAACGAAGGATGCGCTGACACTCCATAGCGGGTCACCGACACCCGCCTTGCGGGTGATGTCCGAGAACGTTCCGTCGCCGTTGTTCCGAAGCAGCTGGTTGTTGCCGTAGTTGGTGACATAAAGGTCCACCCAGCCGTCGTTGTCCACATCCCCGGTGGCGACGCCCATGCCATAGGCCACGGTGTCAATACCGCTTTCCGCCGTTACGTCGGTGAAGCGAAGAATGCGAGAACCGTCTTCGCCCACCGTGAGGTCATTGCGGAGCAGACGGTCGGTGAGCGGTTGACCGGACTGCGGCGGCGACAGCGCATCTGCGACCCGTTTTCCGGGCCCAAGCATGGCGCCCTGCACCAGATAGGCATCCAGGTCCCCGTCATTGTCGTAGTCGAACAGAGCAGCCCCTGAGCCCATGATCTCCATGAGGTAATACTCTCCTGACATGCCATTGAAATGCCGGAAGTCGATGCCAACGGCAGCACTGATTTCCGAAAAGTAAGCTGACTGGCCGGCATTCGTGGCCGGCGCAGCATATATTGGGGCCAAGGCATTGCTTAGTAATGCGGGCGGCCCGAGCCAGTCGATGACGCGGCGCTGTATCTTCATGGGGTGCGTGAACAACTCAGAGAAAGTGTATCAGGAACGGCTCGCACGAAGAGGGAGTGGAAGCGGAGTCCATGCCCCGTAAGCCTTGGCATCTGCTGCGTTGATGCGGGTGATCGACAGTTGGAGCAGCCATTGGCAGCGGGCGGAGGGAAACAGCATTGAGGTGAAGCGGGCCGGATGGTGGAAGTTGAGGGCGTCGGATAAGGCTTGGCAAGCCTGTGGAGTCGGTGAACAATACGGGCAGACAGTACCTAAAGTTGAGGAGTCAGCGTGAAGCGATTCAAGCACGCCGGCCAAATCGTGGTTCAGGACATAGAGAAGTGAGCTACCTCGAACGTATTCAGGCCTGCAACCGACACGACCTGAGCAAATTCTTGCCCTTCCGGGTGGAAGGCCTGTCCGTCGGGTGGATCAGGCCCCCTTTTGCAGAACGGTTGATGCGATGGCCCGAGATCTTCTGCGTCTCCGAAAAGGCCGTGGATTTGGCGCCTGGGCTGCGGAGCGTCAAGGCACGAAGCCTTGCGGTGCAAACGGTAATCCACGCCCTGATCGAGGAAGGCATCATCGACCGCTGGCAGGGGGAGGAGTATCCGGTTGCCGCGGGTGGGCGCAGCGACGCGCTGTTTGCCATGGACCGGGCTTCTGCCTCCTATTTCGGCATCCGGGCCTTCGGGCAACATATGAACGGCTACGTGCGGGAAGAAGAGGGTCTCAAAATGTGGATTGGTCGTCGCGCCATGAGTCGGGCCCACGAGCCGGGTAAACTCGACCAGTTGGTGGCGGGTGGATTGCCCCATGGCATGAGTTTTCACGATAACCTGGTGAAGGAGTGCCGGGAAGAGGCAGGGATCTCCGCCGAGTTGGCGAGCCAAGCCGTGCCTGTCGGGGCGATTTCCTACTGTGCCGAGACCAACAAAGGCGTGAAGCCCGATGTGCTCTACTGCTACGATCTGGAGCTGCCCGCCGATTTCGTGCCCCGACCCCATGATGGCGAGACTGCCGAGTTTTACCTGTGGCCTATCGAGCAGGTGGCCGAGATTGTGCGCGAAACCGAGGAATTCAAGCTCAACTGCAACCTCGTCATCATTGATTTCCTCATTCGCTGGGGCCACATCACGCCTGAACAACCGGACTACCTGGACCTGGTCACTGGTCTTCACCAGTGATGGCAGCTGCCCGCCCTGATGCGCGGAGCAGCGTCGATATTGTGTTCCTTCAGACGACGGAGTAGACATGCCAAAGCTCACGATCAGCCAGTGGATCTACGTGGTGGTCTTTCTGGTGATGTATGGGCTGGCAGTCCACGGACTCACGCGCGCTCACTACGAGCGCCAGGCGATGCTGGCCAGAGTGGGGAGTTTGACGCCAAGCGCTCCGTCTGCACCGGCGCAAGCGCCGGACCGGCTGGGGGCATCGATGCAACGCTTCGGCCCGAATCTCGGTCCGCGCGAGGAGCTGAGCACCGAGGATCCCATCCTCCTAGCGCGCCTCGGTGATCAGTTGTTCGAGCAGAGACAGTACGCGCGTGCGGTGGCGGCCTACGAACGGGCCGTGCGCTTCAACCCAAGCGACGTGGACAGCTACAACGATCTGGGATTGGCCCTGCAGTATCTCGGTCGCTCGGCGGAAGCGCTGGCTGTTCTCAAGAAAGGTATCGCTCAAGACGGCACCTACCAGCGCATTCATCTCACGCTGGGATTCGTCCAGCTGCAGAGCGGCGACACGCCGGCGGCGGTAGCCGCTTTGCAGCGAGCGATAGAGCTTGACCCGGAAAGTGACGTGGGACAGGCAGCGAGTCGGATGCTGGCAGAGGCGGGGGTAAGCGGAAGGTGAACAGTGATTAGTGAATGGTGAGGAGTCAATAGTTGGGAATTAGCACGGACTCGTCAACGGCAGGCGCCTATGGAGTCGACTTCGCAGCGGCGGCGGTCTACCCAACGTGCTTTATCCAGCTTGGCGCCATCGAGCAGCGTATCAAACAAGACGGCATTGACCAGTATCGCGGCTGTCAGGTCCGCGTTGCTGAGGTCCGCGTAGGACAAGGTTGCCTCTTTCAGGTCTGCGCTCTTCAGCACTGCGCCTTCGAGCAAGGCGTCTTCCAAATCCGCCCGCTGCAGGGTGGCATCGTTGAGCAGAGCGCCGCGGAGGTCAGCCCCGCTGAGGACAGCTTGACTCAGATCTGCTGCCTCGAGGTTGGCTTCCTGCAAATTCGCAGCGCTAAGGTCGGCCTGGTACAGCGTTGCGTTGCGGAGCTTCGCTCCCTGGAGCTGCGCCTTGAGTAGCTTTGCCCGGTCCAGCGTTGCGTAATCCATTCGTGCACCGGTTAGGACGCTGTTGCTCAGGTCGGCCCGCAGGAAGCGCGTTCGGGTCAGCCTGGCCTTGTCAAGGCGGGCGTCACGGAGGTTCACCATACTTGCATCGGCGCCGCTGAGCCTTGCCTCCCTGAGGTCGGCGCCGGCCAGGTTGGTTCTCAGAAGCACCGCGCCGCGCAGGTCCTGCCCCCTGAGGTCAACGCCCTGCTTGTCACAGCCGGTCCAGATCACTCCGCGGGCCGGCGGATCATCACAAGCTGCCTGGGCGGTGGTGCCCGCGAGCACGCTGATGACGAGCCCGACGAGTGCCTGCCACAGCAAGCGGTGTCTGGGCGATTGCTCCGCGGATATGCAACGCTGAAAAGGCATGTATGACCAGGGCTCCTTAGTAAGGCCGGCGTGGTGGCCGTCCGTGAGTTAAACAGGGTCCGGATTTACGAGGACAAATCGTACCACTTCCTGCAGGACGCTCGGATCCCGAAGGATGCGCCGATGTCCGAGGCCCTCTGTGAGCAGGAACCGGGCGTGGCGCCAGCTTTGCGCGAAGGCCTTGCCTTGTCGCCATGGTACGACGTCGTCGTCGCGGTCATGGAGTATCAGGGCAGGATGCTCGAGGCTTGATGCCTGCTGGTCGTGATAAAGCCGGTGCCAGTTGTTCTAGCCGATGCGCTTCGCAGAACGCCGATTCAGTTGGCGTACCACGGGTGTTGGCAGCCGGAGTCGTTGGGCAAACTGCTGGGTCAACCATTCCAGAGTCGCCGGTGAGGCGACGCGAACCGCGCGTTCGGCGGCCAATCCCTCCTGCAGCGCGACGGCCGTGCATATGCCTCCAAATGAATGACCCACAACGGCCCGAAAAGGTCCATGAGCCGTTCCGATGGTCTGCATCGCCCGGGTGATCTCGGTCAGGCTCGACTGCGTGCCGGATGAGCGGCCATGGCCCGGTGCGTCGAAGCCGATGACCCTGCAGCCGCTTTCCACCAGGGGCTCAACAAAGGCTCCAAGCTGCGCCGCGCGACCATTCCACCCATGCAACAGAAGCACGTTGTGGCCTTCCCCCCAGAGGTAGGTGGCCACTTCGTGCTCCCGCACGCGTAGCAATTCCATCCTGGCGCCCTCGAAGACCGCTTGCGCCGCGGGTGGTCGCCGCGCGCGACGACTACGCAGCCACATATGTTCGGCCAGAGCGCCCGCCGAGACAGGGGCGACCGGGCCGAGCAAGCGAAAGGCGACTCGCAGCAGTTTCGTAAAGACAAGGAGTCGCTGTCCGGATTCGGCACTCGTTGAAAAGCGCATTATCGTACCCTTGTCAGAGACTGCCATCCGTGTAACGAGGGAAAGTCATGGGCCGACTTTGGCGTTTCGGCGTCTTGGGGATTTTATTCGCTTTCGGCGCCTGCCACTGGCTGCCGGACCGGGAATCTATTCGTGTCCTGCAGGATATTGCTGCGGGTGACGGGCCGAGCAGCCTCAAGGTGGAAACCCCGGCGCCTCGGCGTACCGAAATCCGTTACCAGGTGGCCGGTCGTCCTTACCGGGCGGACGTCTACGCGCCTGCAGTGACCCCGATGGCAGGCATTGTGCTGGTCCCGGGCGTCGCGGAGGCTGGCAAGGACGATCCACGTTTGGTGGCTTTTGCCACGACTTTGGCACGGGCGCGCTTTCGCGTACTTGTGCCGGACATCCCCGGCGTTCGGGCGCTCAAGATCCAGGCACAGGATGCGGTTGCCGTTGTGGATGCGTTCCTGTTCCTGGTCAGCGACGACGAACGATTAACGGGGCAGCGGGCCGGCATCGGCGCTTTCAGCTACGCGGTCGGTCCTGCGGTATTGGCCGCCATGGACTTGCGCATCCGCGACCGCGTCGATTTCGTGCTCGGCGTCGGTGGCTACTACGACTTGGCGCAGGTGCTCACGTTTCTCACCACGGGCTACTTCAAAGAGGCGGACGGCTGGCGTCGGCTGCAGCCCGTTGAATTCGGCAAGTGGCTTTTCGTGGCCAGCAACCTGGATCGCATCGAGGATCCTGCCGACCGGCGGACACTGCAGCAAATCGTCGAACGACGCCTATGGGAACCCGGCGTGCCCGTGGACAGGCTAACGGCGCGCCTGGGAGAAGAGGGGAGCTCAGTCTACGCGCTGGTCAACAATCGGAACCCGGACCGTGTCCCCGCGCTGATCGCGTCTCTGCCTGAAGGGATTCGAAGGGAGCTGGCAGCCCTCAACCTCGCCGGTCGTGACATGTCGACATTGACAGCGCGGCTTATCCTGGTGCATGGAAAGGAAGACGCCATCATCCCGTATACGGAGAGCGTGGCCCTCGCCCGTGCCGCGCCGACGGGACAGGCGAGTCTGCACCTGGTTGCGGGCCTGTCCCACGTGGATGTGGAGCCGGAAAAGCTGGACCGCCGTCGACTGGTAAAGGCGGTAGAAGCACTGCTCGCGGAGCGCCGGCCCCGCGGGGACCCCTGACTGCGTAGCCAATCTGTAAGAAGCCAGACGTACAATCAACTGTTAGCGAGACCGAGGTGATTGCATGAGGAGGATGAGTATGCCCTCTCCCAATGGGCGCTTACGGCAGATTCCAGAGCGTTTTTCCCCATGGCGGAGTTTTCGGCCATGGGTTCTGGGCGGCCTGGCGTGGGCGGCTATCAGCTATCTGATGTTGGGCGAGTACTTGGCGCGGACGGACGGGGCGCACCTTCGGGAAATGTGCGTTTTCCTGTCCCTGTTATGGTGGCAATTCGCGTTTACCGGTCTCTTTCAGGCCGTCCGCCAACGTGAACAATGGAAGCTGCCTGGACTCACGCTGACGGCCTTCCTGCCGCCGGCGGGCGTGTATCTACTGGTTACAATGAGCTGAGCGGACCCATACTCTCGGAGAACAGCTACTCTGCGTGGCTGACCCCGTAGCATCTTCGGGCCGAGCGTTAGGCGTAAGCTTCACGGCCGCGCAGACATCTGGGAGCCTGTCCCCGGCTGTCTCCTCGCATCGACCTCCGGTCCCCTGCACCTGAATTGGCCCGCCAGGGGCAGCTTACGCCCTCTGGGCCTTGGGTTCCTCCTTCTCCGGCAGGGTTACGCTGAGGGCCAGAATCTCGCAGTCATCCCGCCTGTCCAGGTTGATCTCCACATCTTCCTGATCCACCTCCACGTACTTGCGTACGACGGCGAGAATCTCCTTCTGGAGCTTGGGCAGGTACGAGGGCCGATTCCGCTCGGCCCGCTCGTGGGCCAGGATGATTTGCAGCCGTTCCCTGGCAACCGAGGCGCTCTTTTTCTCGGATGGCTTGAAGTAGTCGAACAGTCCCATGCTCTAGCCCCCGAACAGCCGCCCCAGAAAACGCTTCTTCTGAACCTCCAGGAAACGGTGCGGGAGATCTTCGCCGAGGAAGCGATTGACGGCGTCCTCGTAGGCGTGGCCGGCATCGGACTTCTCGTCGAGGATGACAGGGACGCCGGTGTTGGAAGCCTGAAGAACAGCCTGGGACTCCGGAATTACCCCGAGCAGCGGGATGGCCAGAATCTCTTTCACGTCCTCGACGCCCAACATCTCCCCGTTCTCGACCCGACGTGGATTGTAGCGAGTCAGGAGGAGATGCTCGCGCACCGGCTCCAGCTTGAGCTCTGCACGACGGGATTTGCTGGCGAGGATACCCAGTATTCGGTCCGAGTCGCGCACCGACGACACCTCGGGGTTGGTGACGACTATGGCCTCGTCGGCGAAGTACATGGCCATGACCGCACCATGCTCGATGCCCGCAGGTGAATCGCAGACCACGTAGTCGAACTCATCCTGCAGCTCTTCCAGGACCCGCTCCACGCCCTCCATGGACAGGGCATTCTTGTCGCGGGTTTGGGAGGCGGGCAACACGTAGAGGTTTGGATTGCGCTTGTCCCGAATCAGTGCCTGGTGCAGCTGAGCTTCGCCGTGGATGATATTGACGAAATCGAACACCACCCGCCGCTCACAGCCCATGACCAGGTCCAGGTTGCGGAGCCCCACGTCGAAGTCTATGACCGCGGTTCGGTGGCCCTGCTGGGCAAGGCCCACGGAAAACGAAGCACTCGTGGTGGTCTTGCCTACGCCGCCCTTACCGGATGTGATCACAATTACCTTTGCCAAGGCATCTACCTCCTCTTGTCGACCGACAATCGTGTCGCCACTTATAGCGCCATGCTAAAGCGGTGCGATGCGGAGCCGCCGACCCTGAAGATGGATCTGGGCCGGCTTATTCCGCAGGCCGTCGTCCAGATCATCACTGACCCGGTACTGACCGGCGATGGAAACGAGCTCAGCGGCCAACGTCTGACAGAAGATGCGTGCCGTGGTATCTCCCTTGACGCCCGCCAGGGCGCGGCCGCGCAGTGCTCCGTAGACGTGGATGTTCCCGTCCGCAAATACCTCGGCTCCTGACCCGACCTGGGCCAGCACCACGAGGTCCCCACCGGCTGCATAGACCCTTTGGCCGGAACGCACGGGCTGCGTCACAAGCCGTGTGTGTCCTGGACTCAGCGCCTTGCTCGCCTGCTCGGGTTTTCGACGAGGCAATGGTTGGCCCGGCGACATGATCGCCAGGTCCATGCTGGTGGCGATCTCGTGCTGTTCTTTGTCTCCGCCACGGACACCGACGGGGATGAGCCCGTTGCTGCGCAGGAGACCTATGAGCAGGGCGAAGTCCGTGGCACTGCTCCTACCCCGGACTGCCTGCAGGTCGATGACCAGAGGAGCATTCTCGAAGAACTCCGGCGCTTTGTGGACACGCTCGCTCAATTCCTGGGACAAGGCCTCCTGGTCGGTCCCGAGCAACCGCAGCACGGGTAGCGCGAAGGTGCTGCCCTTCAGCTCGAAAACGGAGGAAGTGGTCATAGTCTGGGATGGCTGTCCTGGCATTGGCGTGTTCGATGCTCCCTAGACCGGTCATGGGGACCGGACGATGCGGCTGTGTTTCTCGGTTTATACCGGCGGCAGGTCAGGGGAAGCGAATTCCGGATCTCCGTGCAAACGATGCTCCCGACCTGAAGTTTCGCGTTTTTATAGCTGGCCCCTGAGACCGAATCAAGGAGATGGATGGACTGCTGCACGGGCCAGGTTCCGGTAACTGCGCGAGCCAGATGCCCCGCAAACCCGTTGCGGAGGAGCTGATTCGCATGATCCGGGCAAGGCCTGAAGAACCACTTGTAATCGACTGTTAAACATGGATTATCAGACTGCATTGACACGACGGAGAGGGACAAGGCCTGGCGAGCACGGGTGGGCAGCTTTTCAACACCTGGGTCAGGCAAGGAGGTGGTATCAGGTCGGCCGACGTCAGGCCACGGGCAGTTCGGGGTCGGTCGCATCCTGATGGAGTCCAAGAGATGGATTTCTTTTGCAAGTCAGCACCTTACTTGTACCTTCTGGAGTGGCGCGTCGAATCTGGCCGTCGCGAGCCCGTCTGCCGATGCCACTCGGGCCATTCTTCTGCGTTCTGGGTCACCTTCGGCCGGCGTTCCGCCATCAGTGAAGTGACTGTTGCCGACGATTAATCGGTTACTCCACAGAAGCTGTGTTTTCCCCTTTGGCGGGTAGTTCAAGTAATTGTATTGATTCATGAATATTGAACTACTTAAAGTAAGAAATAAGGTAAAGACAGCCACTTTGAAGATAATAATTGTATATGGAGATATTAGAATATTGAATGACGATCCGGGTCAAGAGGGGCGGTGTTAGGGGGTTAGGTCAGGAGAGGCTCCAGCCGGCGAACCCTACATGACCGAAGGGCGGGCCGAGTTAGGGGCTATGCGATGCAGCTTCCTTGTTTATGACGCGTACTCGTCCTGAGAGCTTGTCGAGAACGCCGTTGACGTAACGGTGACTCTGCTCGGCGCCGAACATCTTCGCCAGCTCGATACCTTCGTCGATGATAACGCGCCACGGCAACTCCGGGCGAAACGCCAACTCGTAGGCCCCGATGCGCAAGATGGCTCTTTCGACGGGGCCAAGCTGTTGGAGCGGCCTGTCCAGAAGGGGGGCCATCTGGGCGTCGAGTTCATCGACGTGCCCGGCAACCTGGTGAAGCAGCTCCTTGAAGTAGTCCACATCCACTTTGCGCATATCCTGCGCGGCGCGAAACTGCGCTTCGATGTCTTCCAGCGCCTGTTGTCCCAGCTCCCACTGGTACAGGGCCTGGAGCGCCGTTCGCCGGGCCCGGGTCCGGGCATGATGGGCAGCGCGTCGGCCCGACTCGGTCACTTCTGAAGCCGCCGAAAAAGGCTGACCATCTCCAGGGCGGACATGGCAGCCTCGACCCCCTTGTTCCCTGCTTTCGTACCGGCCCGCTCGATGGCCTGCTCGATGGTATCCACGGTCAGGACGCCGAAGGCCACGGGGACGTTGAACTGCATCATGACCTGGGCGATTCCTTTTGAGCACTCTCCCGCGACGTAGTCGAAATGCGGTGTGCCGCCCCGAATGACGGCGCCCAGGGCGATGAGGGCATCGAACTGGTTGCCCGCCGCCAAGTACTGCGCCGCCAGCGGTATCTCGAAGGCTCCAGGCACATGCACCAGAGTGATATGATCCTCCTGCACGCCGTGGCGGCGCAGGCAGTCCACAGCGCCCTTAAGCAGGCTGTCCACTACGAAGCTGTTGAATCTGCCGACCACGATGCCGAATCGTGCGCCGTCAGCCCTGAAGTCCCCCTCGATGCTCTTGATCGTCGCCATCCTGTTTCCCCGCGTCGCTAAGCTCCCTTTTCTGTCATTCGCTTACGTACTCCGTGACCTCGAGCCCGAAGCCCGAGATGGCATGCATTTTCCGTGGCGCGCTCATAACCCGCATGCGCCTTACGCCCAAGTCCGAAAGGATTTGCGCGCCCAGGCCATAAGTGCGCAGGTCGGCGACTTTCTCACGGCTCGGAAGGTCTTCGCCCGCATCCCTGGCTTGATAGTCACGAATGCGTCTTATGAGCTCCTGAGACTCCTCCTTCTGACGGAGTATCACCACAACGCCGGTCTCGTGTTCGGCGATGCGCTGCAGTGCGTCGCTGAGAGGCCAACCACAGTCCGGGCGACGGCTGCCCGTCAAGTCACACAGGCTGTCCTGAAGATGCACCCTGACCAGGGCTGGCTCGGACGGCGCGAGCTTGCCTTTCACCAGCGCAAAGTGGACACCATTGTCAATCGTATCCTGATACGCGATGAGCCGGAACTCCCCGTTCAGCGTTGGAAGATCGCATTCCGCAACGCGCTCGACCGTCTTCTCATGCAGGGCTCGGTAGTGTATGAGATCGGCAATCGTGCCGATCTTCAGGCGGTGCGCGTTCGCGAAGGACTCCAGATCGGGACGCCGCGCCATGCTGCCGTCGTCGTTCAGGATTTCAACTATGACCGCGGCTGGCTCCAGCCCGGCCAGGCGCGCCAGGTCACAGCCAGCCTCAGTGTGTCCGGCGCGTGTGAGGACGCCGCCGGGCTGCGCCATCAGGGGAAAAACGTGTCCGGGCTGGACCAGGTCAGAGGGTTTGGCCTTTGGCGCCACGGCGGTTCGAATAGTGGTCGCCCGGTCGGCCGCCGAGATACCGGTCGTGACGCCTTCGGCAGCCTCGATGGTCACAGTGAAATTGGTGGAGTGCCGCTCGTTGTTGTCGTTCACCATCAAAGGCAGCCGCAACTGCTGGCAGCGCTCGCGGGTGAGCGTCAGGCAGATGAGGCCCCGCCCGTAACGGGCCATGAAGTTAATGTCCTCGGGTCGTACCATGGACGCCGGGATGATGAGATCGCCTTCGTTCTCGCGGTCCTCGTCGTCCATCAGGATTACCATCTTGCCCTGTCGGACATCATCGATGATTTCCTCGATGCTGTTTAAGGCCATGCTGGCCGTCGGATCAGTCATGACCGCCTCGGCGGTTGCTGGGGATTTGTAGTTCTTCATAGTCTGGCCCCTACCGGGTGCTAGTCGGAACCCTTGACAAATCCGTGCTTTGCCAGGAATTCCATGCTAATCGTGCTGTCGCTGTCGGCTGCCTGTTCACCCAGCAGGAGCCGTTCCAGATGTCGGGCGATAATGTCCACTTCCAGATTTACTTGTCGTCCGGGTTCGAACTCGCCCATGGTGGTCTCCGACAGCGTGTGCGGAACTATGTTGAGGTCGAATACAGCCCCTTGTACTCCGTTCACAGTCAGACTGATACCGTCGAGGCAGATGGACCCCTTCTCCGCGATATAGCGGGCCAAGTCGTCGGGAGCCTGAATCCGGAATTGCACTGAACGACCGTCGTCGCGTCGCCTCAGAACAGTGCCGACACCGTCCACGTGCCCGCTGACCAGGTGTCCCCCAAGGCGGGTGGAGGGGGTGAGCGCTTTCTCGAGGTTAACGGGGTCTCCGGGCTTCAGTTCTCCAAGCGTGGTCCGGCTCAGCGTTTCCCCGGAGACATCCGCCCAAAACCCGTCCCCTGGCAGCTCGACTGCCGTCAGGCAGACGCCGCTCACCGCGATGCTGTCCCCGACGACTAGATCTTTCAGGGGCAGCTTCCCGGTGTGAATGCGCAGGCGCACATCGCCCCCCTTCGGTTCGAGGGCGGCTACGTTGCCAACGGCAGTTATGATTCCGGTGAACATGGTTGGACGTGGGTTGTGACTCGTGAAGCGTGATTCGTGACTCGTGGGGTGGGAACGATGACCGACGATGCTGCTGCTACTGCTTTGGTTTCGCCGTCATCCGCCAGTCCCGGCCCATGGCGCGCATGTCGGTGATCTCCACGTCGATGCGGTCCCCGAGGTGGTCCAAGCCGGGCAGGCTGAAGAGGCCTCGGGCCTCAGCGCCCATCAGGGTAGGGGCTATGTAAATCACCATCTCATCGATTAATCCGGCCCGGAGGAGGGCGCCGCTGAGGGTGGCGCCTGTCTCTGTCATGACCTCGTTTATTTCCAGCTCAGCCAAGTGCTCCAGCAGGGCGCGCAAGTCCACCGTGTCGGCCGAGCCCGGAAACCGCAGCACGTCGGCGCCTTTTTTTCGCAGCGCATCGACAAGCTCGTCGTCGTCGGAGCGGGTGGCTATCAGGGTTCGCCCCGGCGGCTCCAGCACCTTCGCGTCAAGCGGTGTGCTGAGATGGGGGTCCACCACAACACGCAGGGGTTGCCGCCAGCCACCCGCCGGTGGCGGCTGGCCGATGTCCTCGGCGCGGACCCGTAGAGAGGGGTTGTCCGCCAGAACTGTGCCCATCCCAACCAGAATAGCGGAGCTGCGGGCGCGAAGTCGTTGCACGTCCCTGCGCGCATCCGGGCCAGTAATCCACTTGCTCTCCCCGGATGCCATGGCGGTGCGCCCGTCAAGGCTCATGGCCAGCTTGCAGCGGACCATCGGCCGACCTTTCTCCATGCGCATGATAAAGCCCGGATTAAGCGCTTCAGCTTCCGGTTGCAGCACGCCGTGCTCTACCTGAATGCCGGCCTCGTGGAGCTTTTCCAGACCCCGGGTGGAGACCTTGGGATTTGGATCGAACATGGCGGCTACCACGCGCGATACGCCTGCCTTGATCAGGGCCTTGGTGCAGGCCGGCGTTCTACCCCGATGGGCGCACGGCTCCAGGCTGACATACACGGTCGCCTGCTTCGCTTTGTCGCCAGCCTGCTTTAGAGCGTGAACCTCCGCGTGGGGCTCGCCGGTACGCTCGTGCCATCCCTCGCCGACTATCTGATCGTCGCGCACAATGACGCATCCCACCCTAGGATTCGGATCCGTGGTATAGAGGCCACGTTCAGCCAATTTGACTGCGCGAGCCATGAAGCGGTGGTCTGCGCTCTTACTCATAGGGTCTCGCATCGATGCGTGTCCAGGGCGCTTGCGGGCAACGAGCCTTTACGGCGGCGGTTGAAGCGGATGGTCATTGGTCACTTTCCCTCGTCGGGCAGCAGGGGTATCTGGTGCTTCTCGAGCTCCGGGGTAGGTCGCTTCTCCAGTCGTTCTATTTCCTCGCGAAACTCAGCGACATCCTGAAAACTCCGGTATACAGAGGCGAAACGAACGTAAGCGATCTGGTCCAGGGCGCGCAGTTCCTCCATGACCAGCTCTCCCACCTGGCGACTTTTTATCTCTCGTTCGCCGCTGGCCATGAGGCGATGCTTGATATGGCTGACGGCCCGTTCCACGTCATCGCTTCCTACTGGTCGTTTCTCGAGAGCACGGGTCATGCCCGCGCGCAGCTTTTTTTCGTCGAAAGGCTCGCGGCTACCATCGTGCTTAATCACTCGGGGAAGGGTCAGCTCGACCGTCTCGTAGGTGGTGAAGCGTTCCCGGCAGGCTGTGCACTCCCGGCGTCGACGTACCTGGTCGCCTTCGCCAACCAGCCGGGAATCGATGACCCGCGTTTCGTCGGTACCGCAGAAAGGGCATCGCATAGGCGTGATGTTCCGGAGTCATTAATTGATCTTATGCGGCGTTGTGCGGTGCCAACTGAACACGGCTAGTGCTCATAAACAGGGAGCCGGCGACAGATGGCCAGGACCTTGTCCCGCACGGTCTCCATGGTGCTCTCGCTGTCCATGCGGTCGAGGACATCGCACATCCACCCGGCAAGCTCTCGTGACTCCCCCTCTTTAAAGCCTCTGGTGGTGATGGCCGGCGTGCCAACGCGGATGCCGCTGGTAACAAACGGTGACTGTGGATCGTTCGGCACGGCGTTCTTGTTGACCGTAATATTCGCCCGCCCCAAGGCCGCGTCAGCCTCCTTGCCCGTCAGGCCCTTGTCGATGAGGTCAACCAGGAAAAGGTGATTATCAGTGCCGCCAGACACCACTTTGTATCCTCTTTGTGTGAAAACGCTTGCCATCGCCCGCGCGTTAGCTATGACCTGTTGCTGATAGGCCTTGAACTCCGGTTCCAGCGCTTCCTTGAACGCCACGGCCTTGGCGGCAATGACATGCATCAACGGGCCGCCTTGGGTGCCCGGAAAGACCAGCGAATTGAATTTCTTCTCCAGCTCGGGGTTGGACTTCGCGAGAATGATGCCGCCCCGCGGGCCCCGGAGGGTCTTGTGGGTGGTGGATGTGACCACGTCGGCGATGGGCACGGGGCTCGGATAGACCCCAGCGGCAACGAGACCGGCGATGTGGGCCATATCGACGAACAGGTAGGCGCCGACTTTGTCCGCGATGGTCCGGAAACGCTGCCAGTCGACGACCTGGGAGTAGGCTGAGAAGCCGGCCAGGATCAATTTCGGCTTGTGTTCCCGGGCCAACACGTCAACTTCGTCGTAGTCTATCAGACCCGTCTGCGGGTCCAGCCCATACTGTATAGCCTTATAGATTTTGCCGGAGAAATTCGGTTTGGCGCCGTGGGTAAGATGGCCCCCGGCGTCCAGGCTCATGCCGAGAATCGTGTCTCCCGGCTGAACAAGGGCCATGTAAACCGCGGCGTTGGCCTGCGAGCCTGAGTGAGGCTGAACGTTGGCGTAGTCGGCGCCGAAAAGTTTCTTTACCCGGGTGATGGCCAGTTCCTCGGCCACGTCCACGTACTCGCAGCCACCGTAATAACGCTTGTGCGGGTAGCCTTCTGCATACTTGTTAGTGAGTACCGAGCCCTGGGCCTCCAAAACGCGCGGACTGGCGTAGTTCTCGGATGCAATCAGCTCAATGTGTTCTTCCTGTCTGCGCACCTCGGCATCTATGGCTTTCCGAAGCTCGTCGTCGAAGCCGGCAATGGACATATCTTTGGTGAACATCTGTTTCCTCGGGGAGATCTCGTTCAGAGCCGCCGACGGACGGCAGTGGCGTCGCATCCGGCGGCCGGTTGCTCCCGGACCGTACTCCGGGGCGGTGAGCGGCCTCAACAGAATTTTCGAATGATATCAGACTCCTGGCATCCTTGCACCGGTGTTCGCGGTGGGCAAATGGAGGTCGGGCCGCAGCATTGATTCCCATTTGCCGCTGTGTGAGATCGGATACCCTGCCCGCAAGAAAAGTTCCCAGGTGAAGGGCCGTATGCTGCGGTCTCGGGCCGCCCGTACCCTTGCCGCCGAGACGGAGTAGCATACGGTTGACCTGCATGCGTCACATGACGCCTAATCGTGCGATAGTCGAGAGCCCCGCCGCCCAGGGGGGATGCAGGCGAGGGGCGGTCGACTGCTTTCGGGGCGGAGCGGCACGGGATGACGGTCTCGGCCGGGACCTAACCAGCCGAAAGATGATTCGGCGAGCCATGGGACCACCGGCCGGAGGCCGAAAGACGGCAGGGACAGGTGCAGGAACGACGGATGGCGACGAGGGATAGGGAGAATTTCCAGCGGGAGCGCAGGCTGGCACGTCGGCTTGCTATCGAAAAAGCTATCACTGAGATCTCATCCCGGTTTATCAGCGCCGGGGACGTTGGTGCCACCATTGATTTCGCCCTGGGCCAGATCGGCAGCCTTTGCGGGGCCGGGCGAGCATATCTGTTTCTGTTCAGGGATGACGAGCAGGTCATGGATAACACCCACGAATGGTGTGCGGAGGGGGTCAGCAGGCAGCTGGAAAACCTCCAAGGCATGCCGATGGCTTCGTATCCGTGGTGGATGTCGCAGCTGCGGGATAACAACACCATCGCCATCCAGGACGTGGCGGCATTGCCTGAAAGTGCGACCAACGAGCGGATCGCCCTGGAGAGCCAGGGCATCAGGTCGCTGATTGTCGTGCCTGTCCATCTGGCGGGGAGCATCATGGGGTTTCTCGGCATTGACGACGTGGAGGAAACGGCGCCCTGGAAGGAAGATGACCTTGCGCTGCTGCGACTGTCCGCTGAGATCATAGGTGGCGCGCTCACGCGCCAGCAGGGCGAGGCTGCCTTGCGCCGCAGCGAGGCTCGCTATCGCCGCCTCGTCGAGGGCTTGCAGGGTATCGTCTATGCGTATTCCGTCACCAGGGGCGCGACCTACTGGTCTCCACAGGTTAAGACCATTCTTGGCTTCGGGCCACGGGAGCTGGAAACGGATCCCTTTGTCTGGCATGACTCCATACACCCGGACGACGTGGTCCGGCTCGACCAGGCGATAGCAGACTTCGGCGCTGGCAAGGCTATCGAGGTGGAGTACCGAATCAGGGACGTAAAGGGCGAGTGGCACTGGTTCTTGGATCGGTCCGTGGGTTGGCGAGAGGGCGGTGACGAGCTGGTAATCGAAGGCATCGCCATTGACATCACCGACCGCAAGCGGGCAGAAGAGGCGCTGTTTGCCGAGAAGGAGCGGCTGCGGGTCACGCTTCACTCAATCGGTGAGGCAGTCATCACCACCGATGCGGGAGGGTGCGTCGATTACCTCAATCCTGTGGCGGAGGCTTTGACGGGCTGGTCGGCGGGCGATGTGCAGGGCCAACCTCTCGCCGGCGTCTGCCGGATCATCGATGAGGACACGCGAGAACCGGCGGCGGATCTGGTGGCGCACTGCACCCAAGACGGCGACAGCGTGCAGCGGACTCACCAGATGCTGTTGATAAGTCGGGTGGGCAAGGAGTATGCCATCGAGTGTTCGGTGGCGCCCATGCGAGGCGAGCGAGGCGAGTTTGCCGGGGTGGCCCTGGTGCTGAAGGATGTCACCGAGGCACGCCGCCTGAGTAAGGAAATCTCCTTTCACGCCACCCACGATGGGCTCACAGGCCTGATCAATCGCCGAGAGTTCGAGCTTCGATTGGCACGAGTGGTGGAGACAGCTCGCGCCGAGAAAACGCAGAACGTGCTTTGTTACCTTGACCTGGACCAGTTCAAGTTGGTCAACGACACCTGTGGTCACGTGGCCGGAGATGAGTTTCTGCGCCAGATCGGTCACTTGCTGCAGTCCCATGTGAGGCAGAGAGATACCCTGGCGCGACTGGGTGGCGACGAATTCGGGCTCCTGATGGAGCGTTGTTCGCAGGACGAGGCGCTGGGAGTTGCGAAGAAGCTGAGCAGCGCCGTCGCGGAGCACCGGTTCCTTTGGGAAGACAAGTCCTTCAACATCGGCGTCAGCATAGGTCTGGTTGGCGTCGATGAAACCTCAGGCGATACGCCGCGACTGATCAGTGCCGCAGATGCCGCCTGTTATGGCGCCAAGGAACTGGGTCGAAACCGAGTTCACGTCCATCAGGAGGACGATGCCACTCTGGCAGCCCGACACGGTGAGATGCAGTGGGCGGCGAGGCTGCCGCGTGCCCTGGACGAGTGCCGTTTCCGACTCTACTGCCAACCGATCCGCGCCGTTCAGGGCGGCGAGCGTGTCGTCCACCATTTCGAGCTGCTGCTCCGCATGCTGGACGAGGCTGGTCAGGTGACTCTGCCGAACGTCTTCCTGCCAGCCGCCGAGCGATACAGCCTCTCCAGCCAGTTGGACCGCTGGGTTATCGCGGCCGCGTTTCAGTGGCTCGCTGAGCATCGTTCACAGCTTGCGGCTGGACTGGTCTGCTCCATTAACCTCTCGGGACGTTCCCTGGATGATGTGGGGTTTCTGGACTTCGTCAGAGAACAGCTCGAGCAAAGGTCCATTGGGCCCGAGCAGATTTGCTTTGAAATAACGGAAACGGTGGCAATTGCCAATCTTTCTAACGCGAAGGCGTTGATTCAGTCGCTCAAGGTGCTGGGCTGTCGTTTCGCTTTGGACGACTTCGGCAGCGGATTGTCATCTTTCGCCTATCTGAAGACGTTGCCCGTGGACTACCTGAAGATCGACGGTGTGTTCGTGAAGGACATGCTCGACGATCCCATGGACCTGGCCATGGTGAGATCTATCAACGAAATGGGACACGTCATGGGCAAGCAAACCATTGCCGAGTGCGTGGAGAGCGAAGCCGTACTGGAGAAGCTTCGGGCCGTCGGCGTCGACTATGCGCAGGGCTGGGGCATTGGCCGCCCGCAGCCCATCGACATGCTGCTGGAGCTTGGGAAAGCGTGAGTTGTGAATAGTGATTAGTGAGTAGTGAGTAGTGAGCGGTGATTGGTGGTCTCATAGATTCACCCTGGCTTACGGCCCCGCCGAAAATCTTGTCACCCATAATTCGACGCATTTGCGTGACACCACGCTAGTACTCCGTCAAGACCACTATGACGGCGTACCCGGTGTTTGTCATCTCTCGGGGCCCGAGGCCAATCCCATTTGAATCAGCTCGGCGCTTCCAGGAATGCGTTGAGCACCGCTGACCAGCCGACCGCCAGGTTGCGGCGGTTGTAACCCCCGCCACCCATCGCGAGCAGCCGGCCTGCGCAAAGCTCGTTCGCCAAGGCGCACAGCCGCTCGGCGGCATGGGTGTATGCTGCGCGCGAATAGTGCATGTGGGTTATGGGATCTCCCGCCAGACTGTCGGCGCCGCATTGGAGGAGAATGAACTGAGGCTTGTGGCGGCGCAGAAACTCCTCCACCTCCGGCCAGCGCTCCACGAACAGGCTGTCGTCAGCGCCAGGCGGCATCGGCACGTTGAGCTTGGTTCCCTTCGCCGGTCCGGTGCCGACTTCGCTCGTGTGGCCGGTGCCTGGATAAAGGTGGTGGCCGTCCTCATGCAGGTCGGCGAAGATCACTGCCGGATTATCCTCGAAGGCGTAGAAGACGCCATCTCCGTGATGAGCATCGATGTCGACATAGGCGACCCGTTCCAGGTTGTACTTCTGGAGCAGATATTCTATGGCGACCCCGCAGTCGTTGAACACGCAGAAACCCGCGGCCGAGTCACGGCGGGCATGGTGAAGTCCGGCGATGGGCACGAGCGCGCGCTGGCATTTCTCGGCCATGATCCGGTTAACGGCATCCAGTGTAGTGCCCACCACTGTGCTGGCTGCTTCGTAGACCCCTTTGTATGCCGGCGTGTCGCCGTAATCGAGGAATCCCTCACCGGTAAGGGACTGGGCTTTTACCCGGTCTACGTACCCCGCGGTGTGGAAGCGCCTGATATCGGTCTCGTCGGCTACGGCAGGCAAGCAGACGCAGGCGGCCTGGTCAAGGCCTTGGCGCTGGACTTCCTTCCAGAAGGCATCCAGGCGGTCGGGACCGAATGGATGCCCGTGTCCGAATCCATACCGGGACAGCTCTGAGCCGTAGTAGAGGCAGACCTGACTGTTCTCCGGAACGATAGGGTGATGCATGGCACTGGCTCGCGCAGCGGCATTACAGAAAGCATATTTGCTGCATGCCGAGACTGCAAAGCCATCTGCCGAGCTCACGCTTTCAGCGTGCGTCCCTTCATCTAGGCCGCTGCGCCAACGCCGAGACCGGACCTACAGGTGATGGTGTACAGGCTCTAAGCCTCCTGGCGGCGACCGAGCCCGGGTTGTTGGCGGGGGCCCGGCATGAGCCGCAGGGGCATGCCGTGAGCACCTCCCTGCAGGCTCCAGCGTCGCTATCCCTCCGGCCGACGGTCCCCGCTACATACTCCGGCCCCGCCTACAACCCACATGGACGCGGCGCCTGGCAGAAGGGACCCGGCGACGCGCCCGCCGGAAAGGAGTCGGTGAGGCGCCGCGGATTGTGAGATCATGCTGCTACTCCGTCACAACTACTGTGACGGAGTGCTGGCGAGGGCGACAGAGAGGGGGCATCGCACATGGCGCAGTACATATTCACCATGAATCGGGTGGGAAAGGTTGTCCCGCCGAAAAGGGAGATCCTCCAGGATATCTCCCTGTCTTTCTTTCCTGGCGCGAAGATCGGAGTGCTTGGTCTGAACGGCGCCGGGAAGTCCAGCTTACTGCGGATCATGGCCGGCGTAGATAACGAGTACGAAGGGGAGGCGCGGCCACAGGCGGGCATTCGGGTGGGCTTCTTGCCTCAGGAGCCGGTCCTGGATCCGGAAAAGGACGTGCGCGGAAACGTGGAAGAGGGCGTCGCTGCGCTCAAGGCCCTGATTGACCGGTTCGAGGCCATAAGCATGCGCTTCGCCGAGACCCTGGGGGAGGATGAGATGGATGCCCTGCTCAAGGAGCAGTCGGAGCTTCAGGACGCCATCGATGCGGCCGGGGCCTGGGAGCTGGAGCGGAAACTGGAGGTGGCGGCTGACGCGTTGCGTCTGCCGCCGTGGGATGGGGATGTCACCAAGCTCTCCGGCGGCGAGCGACGGCGGGTGGCCCTGTGCCGGCTGGTACTGTCGGGCCCCGACATGCTGTTGCTTGACGAGCCCACCAACCACTTGGATGCGGAGTCAGTGGCCTGGCTCGAGCGCTACCTTCACGATTATGCGGGTACGGTGGTGGCAGTCACCCACGACCGTTACTTCCTGGACAATGTGGCGGGCTGGATCCTGGAGCTGGACCGCGGCCGCGGCATCCCCTGGAAAGGCAATTATTCTTCCTGGCTGGAACAGAAAGAGCAGCGGCTCGAGATGGAGGAGAAGCAGGAGGCTGCCCGCATGCGCACCATCCGTCACGAGCTGGAATGGGTTCGCGCCAACGCCAAGGGGCGCCATGCAAAGAGCAAGGCGCGTCTGGCCCGCTTCGAGGAATTGAGCTCCCGCGATTTCCAGCGGCGCAACGAGACCAACGAAATCTATATTCCCCCGGGCCCGCGTCTTGGCGATCTGGTGGTGGAAGCGGAGGGTGTCTGCAAAGGGTTTGGCGAGCGCCTGCTGATGGAAGGTCTCAGCTTCAGCCTGCCGCGGGGGGGAATAGTCGGCGTGATTGGTCCCAACGGCGCCGGCAAGACCACGCTCTTCCGCATGATGGCCGGGGAAGAGCAGCCTGACCAGGGAGAATTACGCGTCGGTGATACGGTGCAGCTCGCTTACGTGGACCAGAGCCGGGATACCCTGGCCGCTGACAATACGGTTTGGGAAGAAATCTCGGGCCATCAGGACACGATGATGGTGGGCAAGTACGAGATTCCGTCGCGAGCCTACGTGGGACGCTTCAACTTCAAAGGCCCCGACCAACAGAAACGGGTAGGTGAGCTTTCCGGGGGCGAACGCAACCGGGTGCATCTGGCAAAGGTGCTGGCCAGCGGAGGAAATCTGCTGCTTCTGGACGAGCCGACGAATGACCTGGACGTGGAGACGCTGCGGGCGCTGGAAGAAGCTCTGCTCAACTTTCCCGGCTGCGCCGTGATCATTTCCCATGACCGCTGGTTCCTGGACCGCATCGCCACGCACATCCTGGCTTTCGAGGGCGATAGCGAAGTCGTCTGGTTCGCGGGAAACTACACCGATTACGAGAGCGATCGGCACCGGCGCCTTGGAAGCGAGGCCGACCAGCCACACCGCATTAGGTATAAGAAGCCTGTACACTGAGATGGATTGCGCCGACAAGACCGAGTTGCTGCTGGTGCGCCTCGGCGAGCTGCTCACCCGGGTTGAGCGACTCCTGCCCGCTACCCGGGATGCCACCGACTGGACTGGTGCCAATGCATTTCGCTGGTGCCGTGGGAGCCAGGGTGGCCGTCTGCAAGCCATTCCTACACCCCATCGCATCAAGCTCGACGAGCTGCGCGGTATCGATGGTCAGAAAGAGGAGCTGGAACGGAACACGCGGCAGTTCGTTGCGGGGCTGCCCGCCAACAATGTCTTGCTATGGGGCTCTCGCGGCACTGGCAAGTCTTCGCTGGTCAAAGCGCTGCTCCATGGCTACGCGGAAGAGGGCCTGCGGCTGCTGCAGGTGGATGCCCAGGAGCTGGTGGACCTGCCGGACATCGTGGAGCAGCTCTATGACCGTCCGGAGCGCTTCGTCCTGTTCTGCGACGATTTGTCTTTCGAGGCGGATGACGCCAGCTACAAGGCGTTGAAAGCGGTGCTGGACGGCTCTCTGACTGCCCTGCCTGAGAATGTCGTGGTGTACGCCACCTCCAACCGGCGCCATCTGATGCCTGAGTTCATGGAAGAGAACCGGGTGGCGCAGCACCTGGGCGGCGAGATTCATCATGCCGATGCGGTGGAGGAGAAGATTTCTCTATCGGAGCGGTTCGGCCTCTGGCTGTCGTTTTATCCGTTCGACCAGGCTACCTATCTGCATATCGTCGAAGGCTGGCTGCAACGGCTGGGGCTGGATTCAGTCGAACGGCGCCGTGATCACGTCCGGGACGCTGCTTTGCGCTGGTCTCTGGGGCGGGGCTCACGCAGCGGGCGAGCAGCCTACCAGTTTGCCCGGGACTGGGTGGGGCGCAACTCCCTGCGCTAGGCAGCCGCCCGGAAAAGCGCTGGATAGCTGTTCGCAAATATCGATCACAAACGGCGATACAGCTGGTGCGGGACCCGGTCGGGCCCGGCGACTGTCGCGGTGACAGGGGTCGCCGATAGTCGCAACAACTACGCGGCTGTCCTACAGTGTTCTACCCGGTTCCGACCAACAGGAAGCGGCGGGCGCAAGAGCGGACGCGCGCGGAGGAACGCTTGGAGGCGCTATAATCAGGTGTTCAAAGTTCGCGGAGGCGAGTCGTGGCCGATAAGCTCATTATCGTGATGATGAACAGCGACCCTGCCAATCCTTCGGAGCTTGGTGCGCCATTTTTCCAGGCAGCGGTGGCCGCCGCCATGGAATACGAGGTGGAGGTCCTGTTGACCGGGAGGGCAGGCGAGCTGGCGCGCAAAGGTGTCGCAGCGGAGCTGCACCTACACGAAGGAAGCGGGCGCACCGTATACGACTACATCAAGGAAGCACACGAAGCGGGGGCAAGGATCAAAGTATGCACACCTTCCCTGGAACTCTGGGGAGATGACCTCATTCCTGAAATCGAGGAAACCGTCGGTGGCGCCTACCTCATAAGCGAGGCCATGGACGACAGCACGGTGACCTTCACCTATTAGTACTCCGTCACAGTGGTTTTGATGGTTTCAGCAAGGCGAGAAGCGGTCAGCTGCTCGGCGCGCGAGCGCAGGACCAGCCGTGGCTAATTCAAGTGAGCGCAACAACGCAGGTGGCCGCTTCCCGCCTTGCCCGAAGGGAGCGCCCCGGCTGGGCTACTGCGGCGTTGCAGTCCTTGGCAAGGGCTCGCCATTCCCTGCGGACTGCGCCCTGCATTAGCCCAGCCGGGGCGCTCTGAAACCGTCAAAACCACCGTGACAGAGTACTTAGTCGACGGTATCTATAATGCCCTGCAGGGCCGCCATGAC
>JASJBY010000077.1 GCA_030066245.1 Gammaproteobacteria bacterium | reverse complement strand
CCGCCACCCGGCGGTAGTAATCGAGGCAACCCTCCGCGCCCCGCACCACCCCGGTCTCGGGAGAAACTCGCAGCCCCCAGTCACGCAACGCCTGCAGAATGTCGCTGTGGCGTTCCGGCAGCCGGTCGTCTTCCACCCGGCCGATGCCGTAGCAGAACATGGTCAGGGGCCGGGCGGCGGTGATGCGGGGATCGAGCTGGCGCAGACTGCCCGCAGCCGCGTTGCGCGGGTTGGCGAAAATCTTCTCACCTTTCTCCCGCTGGGCTGCATTCAGTTCTTCGAAGCCGGCCAGATCCATGTAGACCTCGCCGCGCACCTCGAGAATGCGCGGGTAGTCATCGCGCATCAGACGCAGCGGCACGGCGTGAATGGTGCGCACATTCCGGGTGACGTCCTCGCCGCGGGTGCCGTCGCCGCGGGTAGCCGCCCGGACCAGTCGGCCTTCCTCGTAACGCAGGCTGACGGCCAACCCGTCCAGCTTGGGCTCGGCGGCATACTCCACAGGGTCACTGGCCAGGCGGTCGCGCACCCGGCGGTCGAACTCCAGCACTTCCTCGTCACTGAACGCATTGCCCAGGGACAGCATGGGCACCTCGTGCACCACCTGGCCGAAGCCCGCGGCCGGCGCGGCGCCGACGCGCTGGGTGGGCGAATCCGGGGTGATCAGCTCGGGGTGCCGTGCCTCCATGGCCTGCAGCTCACGCAGCAGCCGATCGTACTCGGCATCGGGGATCTGGGGCTCGTCGAGAACGTAGTAGCGGTAGTTGTGATGGTCGATCAGCTCGCGCAACTCCGCACAGCGCCGGCGCAGGGTCTCGGAGACGGTCATGGCTCGGGTGTCGTCCAGTGAAAAGGGCGGTTGTCGGGCAGGTCAGGGCGGCATTATTCCCCACCGTCGAGGCGGGGCGCAACGCGCCGCCCCGGCAAGCGCGCGGCGTAACAAACTCCTCAAGGTTCAGGCGGCAGGGCCGAACACCCGCCTAGTGCGCCCCATGGCGTTTCGGCACACTTCCAGGGGGCGGACATGACGATAAAATACATGGAGGATTCCATCATGTTCACATTGCCGAAACAGCCCCAGAGCATCGGGGTGGTCCTGGATTCCGGCTTCCGCCTGTTCGCCGCCGGCTTCAGCAAGGTCATCGGCCTGTCCGTGGTCGCCAATATCATTGTCTATCTGCCCATGCTCATCTTTGTACCTTACCTCATGAGCAACACGCAGCCGCCGCCGGAAGCTTTCATGGGTGGCTTCTTCATTGCCGCCCTGGTAGCCGGTATTGTCTCCATGGCCTTCTACCTGGCCATCATCCGCGTGTTCGGGGCAATCGCTCGGGACGAGCCGGTGAGCGTCGGCGCCGCTCTGACGGCTGGCCTCAAACGCCTGCTGCCCATGCTCATCGCCGCCATTCTCTACATGATCGTGGTGAGTCTGGGCATGGTGCTGCTCATCATCCCCGGGATGATCGTGATGCTGACGCTCATGTTCTTCTCCGTCGCCATGGTGCTCGACGAGGAAGGCATCATCTCCTCCCTCAGCCGCAGCCATAAGCTGGTGTGGGGCAACTGGTGGCGCACGGCCACGGTGCTGACTGTGCCTCTGGTGATCGTGTTCGTGATGATGATGGCCGTGAGCCTGCTGATGGCCTTCCTGGGCCAGTTCCTGCCGGCCGCCGGGGTGGTCAGTCTGGTGATGCAGATCGTGGTCAACGCCCTGACCCAGCTGCTCTTCTATGCCATCTTCGTGGTTCAGTACCAGGATCTGATCCTGCGTAAGGAAGGCACGGACCTGGAGCTGAGGCTCCAGCAGGCCCCCGCGACAGGCTGACCGAGTCTTGCTCCCGGGCGCCGCGGCTCTGGTCCTGGTTGCAGCCCAGACGGCTGCGTGCATCCAGGCTCCCCTCGACGCCGCGGCGCTCGCGGAGCAGAGCGAGGACTGTCTCGCGACCCTTTTCGCCGAGCAGCAGACGCTCGGCAGGAGCCGGCAGCTGCCCGCCTACAGGCAATGTGCGGCCCTGAGCGACGCCCTTGCCGACACCCCCCTGCCCGGCCCCTGGCGGGAAACTCTCGAGCAAGGCGCCACCGCCAGCCAGATCCTGGACATGGCTGCGTTGCTGCGCAGCTACCAGACACGGCCGCCGGCTTTCCCCTTCGAGCCCGACTTCGCCCGCCTGGACACCCTGCTCGCCGAGACCCTGGAGGAGACCCGGAAGAGCGGCTGGTGGGAGCGTGCGCTGAGCTGGCTGCAGGAGAAACTCGACAGGCACCGTGACAGCCAGGTCGGTCGTCTTTTCGAACGTCTCGCGGGCTTTCTACCCCCGGCCTGGGTGGTCGAGGTGATAGTGAAGGGCGCCCTGGTGCTGCTGGCCCTGCTTGCCCTGATGGTGGTCCTGAACGTGCTCCGGGACGAGGGCGTGAGAGACTGGTGGCGAACCCTGTTCACCCGAAGCGGCCGGCGCGCCGACACGCCCACCGAACCCGGGTCGCCGGGACCCGACTGGAGTCAGGTCGTTGCGCTCCCGGCAAGTCGCCAGGCCGGCGCGCTGCTCCGCTACGTCATTGATACACTGATCCGGCGCGGGCTGCTCGCATCCGACCGCAGCCGCACCAACCGGGAGCTCTGCCAGGAGCTGAGGCGATTACACGGGAGTGTTGGAAAGCTGTTCTGCCGTTTCACCGGCCGTGCCGAACCCTTCGTTTACGGCGCCCTGTCCCCCGGCAGCAATGAGCTGCAGCAGCTTCGCGACGATGCGCGGCGCCTGATCACGGCCGACGCGTCGCCGGAGGCCGCAGCGAAGTGAGGCCCATGACTGCCGGTGCATTTCAAGCCGGGCCGTGCCGGGCGCGCCCCGTGCCGTCATGAAGGACCGGCTCGTCACACTCTCCGGCGCCCTGCTCGCGCTGCTCGCGGTCGGCGTGCTGCTGTTTCCTTCCGGCGGCCAGGACAGGGAGTTCTCGGTGCCCACCACCAAGGACCGCGGTCACCACGGGCTGGCCGGTCTCCAGCGCTGGCTGGCCGCGGAAAGCATCCCGACCCTGTCCTGGCGAAAGCGCTATGGGGATATGATCGGAGATCCAGCACTCAGCGACACGGGCAATCTGCTCATCCTGAGCCTGCCCCAGGCCCTGCCCGCCAGGCGGCAGGAGCTGAAAGATCTCTACGACTGGCTGGCGGCGGGCAACAGCGTGCTGGTGCTCTCCGCCATGAGCGATGATCCGCCCTGGAGCATGAACCGGGACTGGAGCTCCGCGGACGCCCTCCTTGGCAGGCTCGGCTTCCAATTTGACACAGCCGACCAGGACGAGGGGGCGGAACGGACGGAGGAAGGGGCAGGCTCCTTCGAGACGCTTTCGGAGATGATGCGCGCCCTGAAGCGGCAGCCGGTGATGCTCACGCCCGCCTGCGACCACCCCCTGCTGGCCGACGTGGCGCGCATCGAGACTCAGCACTTCCCGGCCCTGGCCCAGAGCTGGTTCCTAGAGTCCAAGTCCGAGCCACGGCTTAGCCTTCCGCTTTTGTGGACGACCGACGGCAGGGAGCCGGCCTTCTGGGAAACCCGCGCCGGCGAGGGCCGCGCCTGGATCAGCCGTTATCCGGATCTGTTCGGCAACACCACGCTCGGTCTGGCGGACAACGCCCGGCTGATGGCCAACCTGGTGCGCAACGGGCTGGGCAGCGGGGGAACGGTCATCTTCGACGACATGCACCAGGGACTGTCCTCCCTCTACGATCCCGAGGCTTTCTTCGGCGATGCGCGGCTGCACCACACCCTGTGGTTCGTGCTGAGCTTCTGGCTGCTCTATGTGGTCGGACGCTCCAACCGCCTTGCCCCCCTGCGCACGCCACCAATCCGGCGGCATGCCGTCGAGCTGGTCCATGCCATGGCGGGACTGTTCGCGCGCCGGCTGCCCGACCAGGCGGTGGGCCTGCAGCTGTTCGCCCATTTCTTCAACCGTATACGCGCCGTGCGCGGCCTGCCCACCAACGGCCAGCCCGTGTGGCAGGTGCTGGAGCAGTCGCCGCGGCTAAACGCGGCCACCGTTCGCCGGCTCAAGAACGCCTACGGAGCCGCCGCTGCCGGCCGGAAGCTGGATCTGGTGGCCCTCGCCAATTTGCTGAGCAAGACCAGGGAGGAGTTTGCATGACATCACCGGCCGAGGAACTGAAGACCCACCTGCACCAGCGTATGGAGCAGGTGGTGTTCGGCATGGAGCACGTGCTGCACGGCCTGTGCCTGGCGCTGGTCACCGGCGGCCACGTGCTGCTGGAAGGCGTACCCGGCCTGGGCAAGACCCTGCTCGCCAAGACCCTGGCCGCGCAGCTCGGCGGGCGCTTCAAGCGCATTCAGTGCACGGCCGACCTGATGCCCTCGGATATCACCGGGATCCACGTCTACCACGCGGAGAACCACAAGTTCGTGCTGATGGCGGGTCCCCTGTTCGCCGACGTGGTGCTGGTGGACGAGATCAACCGCACGGGCCCGAAAACCCAGTCCGCCCTGCTGGAGGCCATGGAGGAAGGCAGCGTCACCATCGACCGCAAGACTTACGAGCTGCCCAGGGACTTCCTGGTGATCGCCTCCCAGAATCCCCACGAGCTGGAAGGCACCTACCCTCTGCCCGAGTCCCAGCTGGACCGTTTTCTGCTGCGCCTGGACCTCTCCTATCCCGCGCCGGACATGGAGCAGCGCGTGCTGGAGACCTACGACCGGCCGGGCGGGGGCCACGGTGCCGTTGAGGCGCCAACGGCGACCATCTCCCGTGGGCTCATCGAGGAGGCGCGCGAGCAGGTCCGCCAGGTGCACGTCTCGGACGCCGTGTACAAGTACGTGATTCAGATCGGCGCGTCGAGCCGCGGACACGAGCACGTGAGCCTGGGCCTCTCCACCCGGGGTGCCCTCGCTCTCATGCGCACCGCCCGGGTGGAAGCCGCCCTGCGCGGCGGAGAGTTCGTCATCCCCGACGACGTGAAGCTCGTGGCGCGGCCGGTCATGGCCCACCGGCTCATTCTGACACCGGACGCGGCTCTGGAGGGTATCGGCGCCGCCGACGTGGTGGACGCCATCCTGGAGCAGACCGAGGTTCCCCGGGACTCGGCGTGAATCTCTCCGGCCGCAGCTACGCCATCGCCGGCGTCGTCACCGTGCTCGGCGTGCTCACCCAGTGGTCAGACCGGGCGGATGCCGATCTCTGGCAGATGCCCCTGGCCGCGTTCCTGCTGGCCCTCCTCCTGGAGGGCCTGGAGATGCGCCGCAAACCCCCGGCGCTGGAGCGCCGCCTGCCGGCAAGGGGCTATCTGGGCCAGCCCCTGCAGGGCGAGATGGTGCTGGCCAATCCGGGCTCCCAGCCCCTTCGCCTGGAGTCCGTGGACGACTTCCCCGATGCCCTGGATGGCTCCCGCGACCCGTTGAGCTGGCTCGCCCCGCCCGGCGGCGAGCACCGCCAGCCCGTTGCCTTCACTCCCCGGGAGCTGGGGAAGCTGAGCTGGTCCTGGATTTACACCCGGCGACTCGGCCGTTTCGGGCTCGCCTGGTGGCCCAGCCGGCTGACCCTGCCCATCGAGGTGGAGGTGGTTCCGGACCACCTCCATGACAAGGAGCGGGGCGGCGGCACCAGCCTGCAGGGAGACCTGGCCAGACCCCTCTCCGGCACGGGCACCGAGCTGCTCGGGCTGCGCGACTACCATCCCGGGGATCCCTTGCGCGCCATCGACTGGAAGGCCACCGCCCGCCGCGACCGCCAGACCGTGCGGGTATTCTCACAGGAAGAGCACATGGAGCTCATACTGGCGGTGGACGCCGGGCGCACCAGCAGCCTGCAGGCCGCTGAGCTCACCCGCCTGCATCACCACGCCAACGTGGCGGCAAGGCTCGCCGAGCGGGCCATCCTGCGCGGCGACCGTGTCGGCCTCGTGGTGTTCGCCGACAGGCCCGTGGATGTGCTCGGCCAGCAGCGCGGCCCGGGCGGGCTGCGGCAGATCCGCAAGGCCCTGGAACGCATGCGTTCCCTGCAGCGTGAATCCAACCCGCTGCCAGCCCTCATGCGAGTCCGCGCCCTGGCGCGCCAGCGCAGCCTGGTGGTGCTGCTCACGGACGTGGAAGAAGGCGAAGCGGCCGAGCAGCTCATCAAGGGCACGCGCCTGCTCCGACCCAAACATTTCCCCCTCATCGCGGGCCTGCTGGACGAGGCGGTCCTGGCCCTGGAAAGCCGCCCCGCGACCAACTGGCTCGCCCCCTACGAGACCCTGGCGGCCCTGGAGATGAACCAGGCCATGCGCCGCACCAGCCTCAAGCTGCAGCGCCTCGGCGCCCAGGTGATCCTGGCCCGCCCCGCCGAGCTGGATAGAGCCGTGCTCCACCACTACGAGACCTTGCGCGCCAGACGGCGGGTGTGATCCGACCCACCGGCGCCGCGAGAGACACCGGCCGCTCTCCGCTACCAGCGCTCAGCCCTACCACCGCGCACTGTCGGAGAACCTTACACCACCCCTGCCCGCGCATCCCTTAGAAGCGCCAAGCACCTGTTTCGACAACAGTTCCTGGTACCGGCAGAGCTCTTGCATAGCGTCCATCCGGGCATCCCGCGCGCGGTGTGAGGCGCACTCGGAGCAGAGCAGGTTGGCGCAGGAGAGATCGGACTATTCGGATGCAGCGCCGACTTCGGCTTGCGGGGCAGTCTCCGTCGACCCGCCAGGCGTTGGGATCTTCGAGTGCTGCACCCATAGAGATGCCGCCCATGTGGCCAGCAGGCCCAGGACCGCCACCAGGAGCATTGTCTTCAAAAGACTCAGCCCTTTATGCTGTCGCAAATGCCGAAGCACAAATTCACCCTTTCACGTGGCGCCGCAGCCCGGTTAAGCGGCGAAAGGTCGAGTAAGCAGGCCCGCCAATGATTATACGCCCAACGGATCCAGGCCGCCCCGCCACCTCCCTGCCTTTTGACGAAGCGGCACGGTCAGTGGAGCGGCCGCGTGACGCCGCCGGGCCACGATACTGGTCCCGCCTCCGGATCAACTACCTGCTGTGGTTCCTGCTGGTGGCCACCAACGTCACCGACGTGCTGGCCTCCAAGCATGCCCTGGCCAACGGCGCCGTGGAGCTGAACCCCATTGTCGCGCGTCTGCTGGAGGCCCACGGCATCACAGGGCTGTTGGTCTTCAAAGGCGTCTGGCTGTTACTGGTGCTGGTTCTGGTGCCCTACATCCGCGGTTGGACCCAGTCCCTCTATGTCTTCGTCTCCTTCGCCTACGTCCTGCTGGCCGCCTACCACTTCTACCATCTCTGACCGCCCCGGGTAAGCCGACCCGTCTGGCGTCGAGGACACGCCGCAAGCCTCCAGACCAGCCTTCGCGGGCCATCCGACCGGTAACGGACCGCCCTGAGCCCTTGCCGCCCCCTACAGGTCCCCAGCCTCGTGGCCGAAATACTGTTGCGACGCCACTTCCAGCAAAGGCATGGATTGGAGGACAGGGATGAAGATGAGAAATCTAGCTTTCGCCATCATGCTCAGCGCACTGCCTGCGTTCTCCGGCTGCGCCGTCTACATGGCCGCGAACCAGCCCGACAAGCGAGATGTGAGCGTGCTCCAGGAAGGCACCTACCGCGGCAAAGTGCTGGCCGAGCTGGGTCAGCCCGTCTCCACGGAGACCAGGGACGGCCAACGGGTCGACGTGTTCAACTTCGTGCAGGGCTACAGCGACGGCGCCAAGGTCGGCCGCGCTGCGCTGCACGCCGCCGCGGACGTCTTCACCCTCGGCCTGTGGGAAGTGGTGGGCACACCCATCGAGGCCGTCGCCGACGGCAGCGAGGTGCAGGTGGAGGTCTTCTACGATGCCGAGGACAACGTGGAAGAGGTGAAGGCGCTGAAGGGAGAGGACAAACTGAAGCCGCGGGAAACCACCGCGGAGTGGTAGCTCGAATACCGGGGTCAGGCCCCTTCCTCACGGGGTCTGACGGCGAGCCTTTCATCCCGCGCCGGCGCAAGTCCTGGGTCGAACCCTTCCGAAGCGCCGAAGCGGTCTTAATCCATCTTCTCGGTTAACCGTCCAGTCCGAGCCGACCACGTCCTACGCGCGCACGGAGGACGCCGAGCCCGGACTGCCCGGACCTTCCGCTCCCGAGCGCCGGTCCCGCTTCATTGCCGCGGCCTGCAGACTGTCGCGCCGACATCGAATCAAGCTGTGACTTGATTTCGCCCTCCGCTTGGCTAAGGATCGGGTGAGTTCGCTATACCAGCTCCGCCAGCAAGTCGACTCTGGCCATCGCCATACAGCGTGAAGCGCTGGTGTCCGCCCGGCTGAAGGTCGCTAATTCGTCGGCCTCCGCGGGCAACCGAGCAGCGGGATAACGTCAATAGAACAGGATGTTGCGGAACACGCCGAAATGGATGCGAGGATGAGCCGGCGAGCCTTCCTTCCCGCCTTGTTCCTCTTCTTATGGAGCGTGACTGCAGCCGACGCGACCGATACGGTCGTGGTCGGTGGTGCGGGCGCCGACCTGGAGACCTTCCGGATCCTCGCCAAGGCCTTCCAGCAGGACCACCCCAGCGGTCAGATCAAAGTGCTCCCCAGCATCGGCAGCCGGGGCGGTGTCCGAGGCGCCGCTACCGGACGCGTGGACATCGGCCTGGTCGCGCGGCCGTTGACCGACAAGGAAACAAGTCTCGGCCTCACGGCGATCCACTACGCCAATACGGCCCTGGTCTTCGCAACGACACCAGGGCACCCGGTGAAGGATGTCGATACGGCAATGCTGTTGGCCATTTACCGCGGAGAGAAGCTCGGCCACAAGCTCAAACCCATACTGCGGCCAAAGACGGACTCCGACACCGTGCTGCTGCAACAAATCATGCCCGAGCTCTCCCCTGCCATGGCACTGGCGTATGACCGCAAGGGTGTTCCCGTGGGGATGACAGACCAGTCAACCGTAGACATGCTGGAGAGCACCGAGAACACGATTACCACGTCGACGCTCGCCCTGATCATGAGCGAACGGCGGCCCGTGCAGATACTCAGCCTGAACGGCGTTATGCCCAGCAGGGAGAGCATACGAGACGGCAGCTATCCGCTCGTGAAGAAACTCTTCATGGTTCATGATGGCGCGCTGAACGACACCGAGCGCGACTTCCTCGAATTCGTCCGCTCCGATAGAGGTCGCCACATACTCGAGAACACAGGGCATGTGGCGGTGAGGTCGCAGCGCTCGTGACAGGTAAGGACGCTCGAGTACTCGCTTCTATCCCGGGGGCGCTCAGGAGACTGAGCGTCGCGCTTGCCGTACTGATTGCCACATTGCCCCTCCTGGGCTTCTGGATCATCTCCCACCAGCACAAGTCCGACCAGCTCCGCGCGGCCGGTGAGCTGATTGCCCACACCATATCCAAGGAAGCCTACCTGTACCCGGATTCCTGGGATCTGCAGGTCGCCAGACTGGAGCATATCGTTGATGGCTTTCGCCCCAGAAACTTGACTGTCAACATCACCATTCAGGACAAGAACAAGAATTCGCTCCTCGAGCTGGTCCACGAGGACTTCGCATACCCGCATGTCTCCACATCGGCCATTCTGGGAGACGACGGTATCGTCGGCTTCGTCACCCTGGAGACAACCCTGCTGCCCATGGTCTATTCCGCAGCGATAATCGGTTCGCTCTTACTCGTGCTGGCCTGGGTGGTCCTCGCAGCGATCAATCGCTATTCGATCAGAGGCATCAACCGTGCTGTAGTCGCCGTCAACGATGCCCACAAGAACCTGGACCGGCAGCGCCGGTACCTGGACGGCATACTCAGCTCTTCGGAGAACGTGGCTATCGTAGCCACCAATAACGCTTGGATCATCCGTTACTTCAATTACACCGCGGCAAAGTTATTCGGTCTCCCCGTGAAAGCTGCTCCA
The DNA here is from genome assembly GCA_030066245.1 of Gammaproteobacteria bacterium. Classification (GTDB taxonomy): domain Bacteria; phylum Pseudomonadota; class Gammaproteobacteria; order JAABTG01; family JAABTG01; genus JASJBY01. Next base: position 9,238 of record JASJBY010000077.1, on the reverse strand, counting down.
GGGCTTCCGCTGCACGAACTCCACCCGAGTCTGCATGCACCCGTGCTGACGGCGCGGACCCAGGAATCCCTGGGCACGACCATAACCGAGCGCAACTTCGACCTTCAGCTGGAAGTGGACAATCAGACTCGGGACATCGAGGCGCGTCTATCCATTATCGTTGGCGACCAGGGTAAGGTGCATGGCTACACGCTGATGTGCACCGATGTCACCGCACAGCGCAGAGCGGCGGAGCTCATCGAGTACCAGGCCACCTACGACAGCTTGACGGATCTTCCCAACCGGCGCTCCTTTCTGGAGCAGCTGGAGAAGGCCCTGGCAAGAGGAAAGATTCACGGGCACCGGGGGGCGGTCCTGTTCCTGGACCTGGACAACTTCAAGAACATCAACGATTCCCTTGGTCACGCTGTCGGAGACGGTCTGCTGAAGGAAGTGGCAGCGCGCCTGCAGGCATGCCTCAGCGAAGAAGACACCGTGGGACGCCTGGGTGGTGACGAGTTCGTTGTCCTTCTACCCGAGCTTTCCGACGAAACCAACGACGCCATCAATCGTGCCCAGGCGGTGGCTCAGCAGGTACAGCTGAGTTTCGCTCAGCCTTTCGCCATCCCGCCCTACAGACTGCATGTGTCGCCAAGCATCGGCATATCGCTGTTTCCCAGCGGCGACAACGAGGCCGAGGACATTCTCCAGCAGGCCGATACCGCCATGTATCGGGCAAAGGAGGCCGGCTGCAATACCCTGCGGTTCTTCCTGCCGAGCATGCAGAGGAGCGCTGAGGAACGGATGCGGCTGCTGGGTGATCTGCGGCAGGCCATTGAACGCTGTGAGCTCGTCTCTTACTTCCAGCCCATATTCGACGGCCAACGCTCCCTGGTAGGCACGGAGACGCTGGTTCGCTGGCAGCACCCGGCGAACGGGCTGATCATGCCCGATGCCTTCATTCCGCTTGCGGAGGACAGCGGACTGATACTCCAGCTGGGCCGGTGGGTTCTGGAGGATGCATTGACCACATTGCAAACCTGGATGTCTGCCGGTCGGGTTGCGCCCGATTTCCGCATCGCCGTCAATATCAGTCCTCAGCAGTTCCGCCAGAGCGACTTCGTGGGTCTGATCGAGGACGCCCTGGTTGCCACAGGCGTGGGGGCGACGAACCTGTGTCTCGAGATGACGGAAGGCGTGTTGCTGGACAGCACCGAGTCGGCCCTGGAGAAAATTCTCGCACTCCGGGGCATGGGCGTGCGTTTCTCCATAGATGATTTCGGCACCGGCTATTCTTCTCTGGCTTACCTGAAGCGTCTGCCGGTCAATCAGCTCAAGATAGATCGCTCCTTCGTGCGCGATGTCCTCGACGACGAAGGAGATGCGGCTTTGGTAGAGACTATAGTAACCCTGGCTTCCAGGTTAAACCTCGCGACCGTCGCAGAGGGTGTCGAGACCGAGGCCCAGTACGGATACCTGACACGCATCGGCTGCAGCGGCTACCAGGGCTCTCTGTTCAGCCCTCCGGTGCCCCAGCAGGTTTTCGAAGCCAACTACCTGGCGCCCACATCCGTTGCACTGAACGGCGCCTGACCGTCTCCCTCCACCGTCACTTCCAGCCGCGACCGTAACTAGCCGTTGACTGACGCTGGCACCCGCTGAGCCCAACCAACCCGGCGGCAGCCGGCAACCCCTGCCGCACCTGTCGGAAAGCCTTGCAGTTTCCGCGCCGCGAGGCCGCGCTTGCTCTCCAAGTCCATGAGAAACGGAGAGTTTTGCGTTTGGGCTCGGTTATTGCCTGATTCATCAATACCGAGACGCAGATGGTGGCAAGTCGGTGAGTGGAAATCAGTCCGCGACCAGTAGAGCAATGAGAGCATACGTTGCTGTACTTGCCGCTGCGGTCTTCTACGCCCTGAACCCGTGGACGGCAGCGCAGGCCGACGACGCCGACATCACAGCTCTGATCGAGTCCGCTGATCCGGCTCTTCAGGTCGACTGGGCACTGCGTTATGTGCACGCCGAAGGCGTGATACGCGACTATGAGCGAGCCATTCGGCTTTTCTGTGCCGCCGCCAGGCAGGGCAGTGCCGAAGCGCAATACGAACTGGGCTGGCTGTACGCCAACGGCCGCGGACGGCCTCGTGATGACGTGCAGGCAGCCGCATGGTTCCGCCTGGCGGCTGCCCAGGGTGACGTGCACGCAACGCGAATGCTGGCCTGGATCGGTGACGCTGACCGGGAGGAGCCGGCCCGATGCATCCTACCCAACGGAGAGGAGGTGCTCGAGAGCAAAGCGGCCGCGACCCGCCGCTGGGTCACGCGGACGGTGCGCCAGCGCGCCCCGGAGTTCGGCCTGGATCCGAAACTCGTGCTGGCCCTGATCGAGGTCGAGTCGAGCTTCGACCCGGAGGCCCGCTCACCGAAGAACGCGCAGGGCCTGATGCAACTCATACCGGCCACGGCCGCACGATTCGGCGTGAAGGACATCATGCATCCACTGGAGAACCTCGACGGTGGCATGGCCTATTTGAAGTGGCTCCTCGATCATTTCGACGGCAACCTGGAACTGGCCCTTGCCGGCTACAATGCCGGCGAATCAGCGGTAAAACGCTATGGCGGAATTCCTCCTCACTCGGAGACGCGACGTTACGTGAAATCCGTACTGGCACTGTACGGGAGGCACACGCAAGCCAGGGCCCTGAACTCAAACAGGCGTGGCTAGATCGAGACCAGCTGGCCGGACTTTCTATCTTGAACCGCAGTCGACAGCACCGTCCGCGTTGTCCTTACTGAGTAGCTAACAGCCTCCTCCTCAGATTGTTTGCCGCAGATTCCAGGAACCGATAATCCGCTTGCTCCCGCATGTCCACCGAATTGAACAACTCGTAATCCTGGTTACCCTGTAGATCGCCCTCCGACCGGTAAATCCGGATTCCAAAACGCCCCTCCCGGCTATCGTAGAACACGGATACAACGGAACCCTTGCCGCTATTCCCGTAGTCGATCCCCTGCATCGGGTTGTTGTCCTCGTAGGCAGGCAACAGATCACTCGCAGCAGTCACCCCATAGCCCAGTTCTTCCACCAGAAAGCCAAACGCGCTTCTTGCCTTGTCGATAAAGGCAAACCGCTCGGCACTGCTCGCGTACCGGAACTTCCCTGAATCGAACAGCTTCCTGTCGAACTCGCTCCTGTCGATCCAAGCGCTGCCATCGAGAAGCGACCGGCTTTCCGCCAGTACAGCCTTGAAGTTCGCCACAGCCTTCTCGAACCCGACAATCTGTCCAATGTAGTCCGATGACCTGTACTGCTCCGGCGCAAAGAACGCCCTGAGCTGTTTCACCGGGAGATACTTCTCCACGTCTCGAATGCGGACCGACTCCGGCTCGCCAACGCAATAGAGAACGACGTTCAGGTGCTTCTCCATGCCCACAGGCACCGCCATCTGCAGGCTTCGGCTGATTGCTGGATTTGAGAAGGTGACGACGTACCAGCCTTCATGGGCGTCTGATGTCTCCGGGTGCCGGCAACGTCGCCCCTCGTAACCGAACTCCGTTCCCAAGAACTGGAACTCTCGGATGAGTCTTTCGAGGATTGAACCCTCCCCCTTATCGCCCGAACTCATGTTGGTCCTATCGCATTCGCGAGCTTGCAAGCATTCCAGCAGGCGGATTTTTCAAGTGACATGCTTTGCGATGTACGGGAGACGCCTTTGGACTGTCCCTCCGCAAGCCTTACCATTTCGAGAGGTAATGACTTCCTCAACAACTCTACTGGAAGCGACTGTTTCCTGTACACACGCGGACGCGCTTCCGCATCGGCAGATTCTTCCGATCGTGAAAGAGACTGAAGCGGGCTTCTCGTTCACTGAGGTGTCCCCAGCCCTCGTAAGCCCCTCCGCTGAAGCGCAAGTTGTTACTGAGAGCGGCCTGTCTCTTCTACCCTGAGACCGGCGGAAGCTATTCGGTTGGAGTCATTAGCCTACTTCGCTGGACTGAGGGCGTTCTGCGTGCTGCGCTGCACCAGACTTGCAGACGTGGTTGATCCATCAGGACCAGCCCCTACCCGCCCGCCGTGCTCACGCATCACATCGCCATCTTGGTCGGTGTCGACCAGAACCCAGCCCTTATGCGAAATGTTGAACGGCGAAACTTCCTCCTGAAACAAGGAGAAAATCTTGAGAAACCACAAGTGCCCATGCAGGGTGTGCAGCAGCGTCATGGAAACATGAACACCGAGATAGATCCACATCACTCGGGCGAGGACTATGTGCCACTTGACTATCTCGTCCTGCCAGCCCATCACCAGGCCCGGCTCAATCATCCCCAGTATCAACCACGTTCCCGTCACGGACGTCAGAAGTGCCACAAGTATTCCCGAGCCCTGGACCGCCGCCGCAAGTTGCGGCTTGTCATTGAGGGAGCGCCAGCGTGTCAGCTCAGAAAACAGAATTCTGAGCTTCTTCATGGAAAACCAGGGAAACAAGTCGCTCAAGCTCTTGGTAAAATGTCTGCTCGACCACAGCAGATATACCAAAGTCAGAACCATCGCGTTCAGCCCGATGATCTTATGAAGGTTGAACGCGACGACCGGCAGTGGAACCGGCTCTCCCCCGCCTTGAAGCATGACCAAGCTCAGAAACAAGGTGAGGGTGATGCTTGATGCAAATCCGAAATGCAACCATTTGGTGAGGAGGTTGTATACACCGGCGGATTTCTTCATGGTCCTTCCTTATGGGTTGCGTCGCTTCCTGCCGTTTGCGGCACCGTGGCGAAGCCGCCGGCAGATGTCGTCCCAGGGGTGTCTTTATATCCCGTTTCTGTCTCTCGGGGATTTCATGAAGACAATGACCAAACGGTAAAGAAAGGATGACGGCGTTTGCAGGACCTTTCATCACAACGGATCTGTAATATTTTCACTTTCCGTCTCGGAAACCCCGTCCGGAAGCTGCGAGACGGTGGAATGGCGTCCTGACGCATCGTCAAGCGATTGGGTCACTCATTTGTGCGCTGCCGGCGAGAACGCAGGCCGGCCCGATGGGACGTTTTGCAGGTCAAGGGCGCCGCACAGCACGGGCCGTGCGAAGTGGTCCAGGGGATTGGCGTCGAGCTGAGTACGCGAGAAGAAAGAAGTTGCCTTGCCGCAGGCAACGAGCAACTGGTGGCCTGTGGATCACGCGCTGGAAAGGAACGGCGGTTTACGTTGCATCCAAGGCACCCCTGCCCTTCCAGGCGGTGGCGCTGCACCGCACAATAATGAAAATTCTTGCTTCTCCCTCAGGGAGAAGGTCAGGATGAGGGTATTCGGATGGAAAGCGTAGCGGTTTTTCTCAGCGGGTAGTCCAGCAACGGCACCCCCAGTGGGCAGAAGGCTCATCCGCTGCCAGCGCGGTGCGCAGATGACCTGCGCACCGCTTGGAGTCTTCGGCTTTACTGGATTTCCTGAGTATACAACAACTCCACACGTTGGTTGGCGCGGCGCCCCTCGGCCGTATCGTTGGAGGCAATGGGCTTTGTCGGACCAAAACCGCGAACGGTTATGCTATCCCCTGAAACACCTCGACTGATGAGATAGCTGCGTACCGACTTCGCACGCTGTTCCGAAAGTCTCATGTTGAAATCGAAGTTCCCCGTGTCCGAGGTGTGGCCCTGAACCTCGACCGTCGTGGGTTGCCGCAGGAGCCTGTTGGCAACCACATTGAGTGTCGCCTTGGCTTCTTCGGTGAGCGTGGCCGAGCCTACGATGAAGGTCACCCCGCGCAGGACCTCTTTGGTACGTTGTACCCGCTTCGCGGTGGCCACTGCTTTTTCCTCTACACGAACAATGCGGGCCTCGCAGGCGTCTTCTGCCGTACGTCGCTCACGAGCCGCCGCTTCCGAGGCACGCAAGGCTTTTTCGAAATCCGATTTGGAAAGCTTACCGTCCTTCTCCTCGGCCTTGTTGAGTAACTTCTCCGCCCGGGCAAGCCTCTCCCCGCCCACATACACCGCCTGCATACATCTACCGAACTCCCCTTCAGAGGCAGTATTCACGTTGGCCTTAACCTCCGAAAGGTCCTTTGAGGTGGCGCAGCCGACTAACCCCAGCGCTGCACCCATTGCTATGACGACGTAAATGTTCTTCATCTATTCTCTCCTCTTCCTATTGGTATCGTTACGACTGACTGCGCGAATGATCCCCGCCTGAGCCCGGTGCATCCATTCATCGAGATGAAAGTTTCGGTATGCGAACTGGCGAGACCGGAGCCTGCTGAACTGAATGGTACCGTGGATTGTCTAGCCCCCCGCGCTAAAATGAATCGTTCGCCTGTCAAACGCCCAGGGTCGGTGCAACCAGCGCCATCCTGACGAAGACACTGCACCAGGATTGGGCAAACAGCCGTTTTGGGACAAATCCTTCGGCATCGTGGCAAACTCATCGATCTGTGGCTTGAATGCCAGGGCATGGGGTGGCTTGCTGGCGAGTTCCCCTTCATGAGCCACGGGTCCCGGCACCGGCCGCAGATTCGGTTGATATGGTACATCCAAGTCCGAGGTATAGGTAGCTCTTAGGCCCCCTCCCAGGTTCCTCGAATATCTGCACCTGGTCCGGCGGCGGCCAGCCTGCCTTTCGGCAAAACCTTGCCCCAAAGCACCTTCTGCCTTACCGGGAAATCGCCCACATACAAGGGGATATCGTGCCCCTGACCGCCAGAGTACCCGCCCCCCGGCCACCCCGCTCGATGTTCCGGCCCCGGATGGTGAGCGTCGGTGTTCCAGCTGAGACCCGGAGCCCCGCCTGAGGCGTTACCCCGTATAGCCGGCCCCGTTGGCCTTCATCACCCGACCCGTCACCGGAAACGGCCGCTGGGCGCTAGCTGGTAGCGAGGCAGGTCACTTCCGCCCCCCTTTATCTGCTAGGCTCAGACTTCTGATATTTCGACTACGCAGGAGATTCCGATTGTCCGAGGACAGGCCGATTCTTCGTTGCCCGCTAATCGACCAATCCCGGTAAAGGATCGAGCACTTCGCCCCCTTTGTTGGCTATCCGGCCATCGGTGGTATCGCTGCGATGGATCCCCCGTCTGGCATTTCGCTCAGCCGGGGATGCCACCTAGCCCGACTTCGACTATTCAGCCCTTCAGTTGATGTAAGCCTTTGATTTCGTGTTTCACGAGTCAAGAGGTCGGCACTACAGGGTGAAGTCAGGCGGTCTGGTCAGAGAAGGCGGATGTGATTCTCGGTGGCGGTTGTTTCGGAAGTTGCAGGCGCAGCTGTTGCAGCAGAAGCTGTTGGTCTTTTTCCGGCTCGGTGTAACGGCTTAAAACCAGGGTGCGTCCGTCCGTTGTCGGCAAGTGCACGTCGACCATCTGAAGCGCGGAGAATTTCTCCAGCACGGCTCGGGGGGTCAATCCCGGCGCCAGCCCACGCAAGCGCTGTTTGAGGGTGACTTGAAGGCAGTAGGCAAGAAAGGCCACGAAGATGTGCGCCTCGATACGGTCGTCGCGCTGATGGTAGATCGGGCGAATGGCCAGGTCGCTCTTGAGCTCTTTAAACGCCTGCTCGATCTCGGTCAGTTGAATGTAATACTCCCAGAGTTTGGCCGGATCTTCGCCGCAGAGGTTGGAGCGCAGCAGGTAGTGGCCTTCACGACGACGCGTCTGGCGCAATTTCTTGCGGTTCAGGGCGAAGGTGAAGGTTTGGGCCGTAACTGGCTGGTCGACAGCAGGCAACCGGATATCGAGCAGGCCGTAGGCGCGCCCGGCTTCCTTCTTGGCTGCACCGAGCTTGAGCAAGAGCGCATCGCGGGTCAAACGCTGACGCTGCAATTCCCTCAGGCGCTGCCACAAGCGTCTGAGTCGGCGTTGGCGCATGGCCCGTTCCTTGTGCATCCGGCCATGGCTGCGCGCCAGGATATAGATCTCCGCGTCTTGTTCCAGGAGCTTGACATCCACGCTCTCACGGACCTGCGCCCAGGGCCGCGTGAGAAAAGTCTTCTCCAGTTTACTCAGCCGGCCCTTCGGTGTGCCCACCAGGTAGTGAACCGGTAGGTCGGCCGCGCGCATGCTCGCCAGGCTGGCCTCGGTCGGGATGCCACGATCCATCACCCAGACCCGTTCGGCTTTGCCGTACTGGGCTTTGATTTTGGCCAGGAAGTCCTCCAGCGTCGTGTTGTCACTGGTGTTACCCGGCAGAACCTCGTAGGCGAGCGGAAAGCCCTCTGGGGTGACAATCAGGGCAATGACAACCTGCACGCAATCGGGGCGTTTGTCGCGACTGTAGCCGTGCTTGCGCTTGCCATAACCCGGTGGGTCGGATTCGAAATAGGTGCTGGTCAAATCATAGAGCAGCACATCGAATCGCACGTCGAACAGAGACTGCCAGCGCTCTTGCAGATAAGAAAACAAGGCCTTTTTGTGTTCCAAAAGCCTGTCCAAACAGCGGTAGAGCGTATGAGTGTGTGCAATCGTGAAGTCCTCTCCGAGCAGATCACCCATGGCACTGTGGTCATACCAATGGCGGTGCAATCGCCATTCGCTGCCCGGGTCGATCAGTCGATAACACACCAGCGTCTTGAGCACATTCAACCAACGGGTTCTCTTGCGGCTTGGACGAAGGCGCGGCTGCCAGAAACGATCCAGTTGCAATTGCTCCCACAGCCCGCAGGCCAACCAGCAGGCGCCCCATTGGCGTGGGCGATGCAGTTTCAAGCCACTGAGCCTGACTTGAACCACATCGCAATCCAACGCAGGCGCCGACCGGTCTTCGGGAAACAACGCCACCTGAGCCGAGGTGTCCTGATCCTCATCGAGCACGTCGATGGTTCGGCACCAGGCCGCTTTCTGCGAGTCGTTGATCTCGCCGAGGTAGAGAACTTGGCGTTGCACCACCCGTCCATCGGCGACGCGCCGATTCTCGACAATACTCCAGTAACGGTGGTGCTTTCCGTCTTTGAACCGGTCCTTGGCACGTAGAAACATGCCAACAGTGTCAACAAAAACCCATGGCCGTTCAACGACCTAGGTCGGCACTACAGACCTTATCGCTCGCCTCCAGCCAGCATAATCAGGGCCTTGAAACCTCAGAACCCTCCGAATCGGACAAAACGGAGGGCGAATAGCCGAAGTCGGGCTAGCCGCAGGCAACGTCAACCGGTTTGGCGCCGAGCCGTCTACCGCCGAAGGAGTCAGCAATGCGTTTCAGGAGACTTCGGGCAAGTGCTGTTGCCCTGGCATCAAGTCTTACGTTGCTCGCAGCAGTGTCGTCAGTGGCGGAGGAC
>JASJBY010000076.1 GCA_030066245.1 Gammaproteobacteria bacterium | reverse complement strand
TCTTGGCCCACTCTGGCTTTGCATCTTGACCGATCCCCCTTGAGCCATAGCTACAGCTATGCCTCTGCGGACGATCGGCCAATCTGCTTTGCCAGCGCGACCCAAGATTCCGAATCCCGGTGAGAAATCCGGGCTAGGCTGACCGCTGACCGGCCGTCCAAAGATGAAGGACCATCTCGTGATTGCGGCGAAGGGCTTCTGCATGGGTGCAGCCGACGTGGTGCCCGGTGTGAGCGGCGGTACCATGGCCTTCATCCTGGGCATCTACCAGCGACTGGTGGAGGCGATACGCGCATTCGATGTGCAACTGCTGCGGCTGGTGTTGCATTTCAGACCGGTGGACGCAGCGCGTCACGTGGACCTCGTATTCCTGCTGCCACTGTTGGTGGGTATTTTCTCCGCCATCCTGTTCTTCACCCGAGTCGTGCCTCTGCCGACGCTGATCCATACCCATGCCGAGTTGATCTACGGCCTGTTTTTCGGCCTTATCCTGGCCTCCGTCGTGGTGCTCATGGCCGAAATAGGCCAGGTGGGCTGGCGAGGCGCGACAGCCATTCTGGCGGGGGTCGCCGCCGGATTCACTCTGGTAAACCTGGTTCCTGTTGAGACGCCCGAGACCTCCTGGTTCGTGTTCGTCAGTGGCTCCATCGCCATCACCGCCATGATTCTTCCCGGCATCTCCGGCTCGTTCATGCTGCTCATTATGCGTAAATACGCCTATGTGCTCGATGCGGTCGGCCGACTCGACTTCACGGTGATACTGCCCTTCGCTCTGGGCGCCGTGGTCGGGCTCCTGGTATTCAGCCGGGTGCTCACCTGGCTTCTGCATCACTACTACCGGCTGACGCTGCTGGTCATCAGCGGCATCCTCATAGGCTCCCTCTGGATCATCTGGCCCTTCCAGGAGCGGATCTACGAAACCGTGCGCGGCAAGACGCGCGTGGTCGGCTCGTCCCCCATCTGGCCGGCGGACTGGAATGAGAACGTGTGGCTGTCGTTGTCGCTGCTCCTGGCTGGATTCGCGGCGGTCATGGCGCTGCACTGGCTCTCGCGCCGAAGACCGACGCCGGGGTGAGGAGAGAAGGGGGCAGGGGGCAGGAGGAAGAGCGGTCAGCATTCAGCGGGCAGCAAGCAGCAAGCAGCAAGCAGCAAGAAGCAAGAAGCAAGAAGGTAGAAGAGGGCAGGGGGCAGGGATACGAGCGGGCGGCGGGCAGCGGTCTGTCGGCCATTCCGCGTCACGAATCACGAGTCACCGAGTTTTGAGTTGTTGGAGGGACCGGTGCCTTGACGGAATATCTCGCTGTCCGACTGCTGCACATCCTGTCGGCGACGATTCTTTTCGGGACTGGCCTCGGCACGGCCTTCTTCATGTGGCAGGGGTACCGCATGCAGAACATCCAGACCATAGCAACCGTGTCCCGAAACGTGGTGCTCGCGGATTGGCTGTTCACCATGCCGGCGGTAGTCGTTCAGCCCCTGACCGGATTCTGGCTCGTCCACCTGAAGGGCTATGATCTCAGCGCCACCTGGCTGTGGCTGACATTGCTGCTGTATCTCGTGGCCGGTATCTGCTGGCTTCCGGCTGTGCGGTTTCAGATCAAAATGCGCAATATGGCGTGCACAGCCGTAGCTGAAGATACTCCTTTGCCGGAGTTATATCATCGTTACATGCGGCTGTGGCTTAGCCTAGGCGTGCCGGCGTTCACTGCCATGCTGATTATCTTCTACCTGATGGTGTACCGACCGGGTTAGCGTTTCGGAACGTGAAGCGGGAATGGTGAATAGTGAGTGGTGAATCGGTCAGAAGCGCCAGGGCTTGGTGATTGGCGATTTGGGGCTTACGCTTCTCGTGTGGCGCGGAGAAGGCGAGTCCACCGTGCCGAACGGAGATATCGGGTGATGCTGCGTTTCAACGCGAAAGCGCTGCCACGGAGGGTGTTGCCTTTCCCGAAAACCAACGCGTGTCCCCCGAAGAGCATTATCTCTTGCTTTAACCCCATGAAGACGCCACACGGGTGACCGGCTTATGATCTTGCAGAGAATATTCGGTCAGCGGCGGCGCAAGCCGTCGCTGCGGAACCTTGATCTTGACGGTGAAGGACTAACGCACGAAGCGGACCATGAAGGCGTCAGAGTGTGGCGCACGGAGGAAGATGATGCCGTCGGCGTATACTTTTTCAACATACCTCCAGATCTGCCACTGGGCCAATCGAGCGAGCAGGAATTGCTGAATGCTTACTCCGCCAGTGCTCAGTCTCACGGTGTAAGCATAGTGGATTTGGAGATATACGATGTAGGGTGGGTATCGGGCACTACGGAGCATTGTCAAAGTCCCACAGCAACCGACCGGCCTGGCATATGTGGGCGCGCTCACTCTACCCTTTCGTGAACACAGCTTCGTCATCAAGATCCAGTGCGAAGAGACTGGAATGACGGGCGTACGAGAGGCCGTGCTAATGGACAAAGCACTTGTCGAGGGAAAGGCAGGAGTAGCTGCCGGCGGCACCATTGAGGGGGAGTGGAACCCGGATGACGTTTGTCATGACGAGACGTTTCCAGACCATCCTCTCAGTCGGACTAGAAGATGGTTGCCACGAATTGCAAGGTCGCTGTCTATCGACGAAAGTTTGGCGTCACTGCCAAAATTCGAATGGCCAGATCGAAACTCGCGCTGAGAGCTAACAAGTCGCTCTCAGCGGTTCTTCAGAAGCAGCAAACCGGGGTCCACCTTTGTGACGAGTCGCCTTCCATTGGGGAGCAGTGGTGTGATTGGAAAGGCTCGGAAGGAGTTGTTCGCGTTTAGAAAATCTGACGAATACTTCGTGTCCGGCAGCTTATCCTTGCGCCGCGAACCAAGGCAAGCCGAGGCTTAGACGGACTACGAAGCTTCACGGATATGCTTATTTGGGCCTACACCAAGATTTCCGCTTCAAATACGAAAGCCGTGCAGACGTCGTGGATTTCATAATTAAGTTTACGGATACGTACTGTGTGAATGTGGCTGGATACGCTTTCCTTATCAGCGACTATTCAGGCGGCGTGTTTCAAATGGATATTTCGATAGAGGATTTCGGCCTTCGTACAAACCGCTCCGGCGAATATTTCGAGTTTCTTGGCGTGTTCTTGGAGCGACTTACCGGGAAGTTCGGCGCGGTCGAGGTCGAAGACCAATGAAATCTAACAGACCGCTGAATCGGTCGAAGCGGGTCGGTAGCGTCAGGCTTTATGATTAGCGATTCTTCGGCAGGGCTTCTTGCTTTGACCGATAAACAATAGGCCACTATTTTGCAGCGATGTAGCGGGTGATGCGGAGCTTCAATGCGAAGACACGTGGGTATGGAAGTCGCTGCAAATCCCACGAACCAGAGCTTGACCCCATTTGCGGAAATGTCTGGTACGCGGTGTTTCCATGCACGGCACGGCCGTGCGTCTCCGGGGTCCCTTGCTACTGAGGTCTCCAGCGTGTCAAATAGACAGCGTCGGGGGAGATAGAAAAGACTTTTGGCTGCTGAATAGCAGGCATCTGCTTCCGGAAGTGTCCGGCCCAATGGGCTTTTTCCTGGGCCCCGCTGTTGGGCGCTCGTTCGAGAGTTGCAGGGTGTAGATTGTCACCAGATACGCTTCTAAATAAGTGCGCACAAGAATCGATCACGGGCAGGTTAGCCCCTGAGTAGGAGCCCGGGAGGGGCGTTGGCGCAGCGGCGTAGATGGCGGGCGGCGCATGGAAAGCGGAAGTCCGTCATCTCCGCTTCTCGCCAGGTCGGGGATGGCCTGGCGAGATTTAGCGGAGCTAACGCCCTTCCCGGGCTCGGGTGTAGCGTTTTGACGAGCAGTTGTTTAGCCAGGGTTGGCCTAAGATTCGTGCCCTCACGGGACATAGTAAACTTTGAGCTACAGCGACAGCGTGTGTCCCTTAAGCCGAGGTCCCGACAATACTCCGGGGCGGCGGCCATGGGCGAACCCAAACAAGCGGAAGTAACCAGTCCATGCCCGGACAGCAGTTCACCCTGGAAGTCAACCCGAAGATCCCCGACAAGCTGGCCCGTTTGCCGGAACTGGCCAATGACCTCTGGTACAGCTGGCACAAGCCGACGCGCGCTCTTTTCCGGCCGCTGAACCCGCGCTTATGGAAGCAGGTGCGCCACAACCCCAAGCGGTTCCTGCGCAGCGTGGACGAGCAGACCCTGCAGATGGCCGCGGAAGACCAGGTCTTCCTTGCAGGCTACAACCAGGTGCTTTCCGCCTATGACACCTACCACGAGGAGCGGGCCGTCTGCACCTCCAGCGTCGAGTTTGAAGAGGATGACCTGGTCGCTTACTTCTGTGCCGAGTACGGCTTCCATGAGAGCTTTCCCATCTACTCGGGCGGGCTGGGCATTCTCGCCGGAGACCACTGCAAGACGGCCAGCGATCTGGGCATGCCCTTCATCGGCGTGGGCCTGCTCTACCGGCAGGGCTATTTCAGCCAGCACATCGACGGAGAGGGCAATCAACTCGCCAGCTACCATGACTCCAACCTGGACGACCTGCCGGTGTCTCCGACCCTGGACGAGAACGGAAAGGAGGTTCGTATTCGTGTGCAGATGCCGGGAAGGTCCGTGCACGCGAAGGTCTGGACCGCTCGCGTAGGCCATGTTGCCTTGTACCTGCTGGACACGAACCTCGGTGTGAACTCACCGGATGACCGCGAGATCACTCACAAGCTCTACGGCGGCGACATGGACATGCGAATCCGCCAGGAGATCGTGCTGGGTGTCGGTGGCGTACAGGCGCTGCGCAGTCTTGGACTTCAGCCCACCGTCTGGCACATCAACGAGGGCCACGCGGCTTTCCTGATCCTGGAGCGGATCCGCCAGCGAGTTGCTGCCGGTCTCAGCTTCTCCGTGGCCCTCGAGGCAGTCGCGGCGAAGACCGTCTTCACAACGCACACGCCCGTGCCGGCCGGTCACGATGTGTTTCCCGAGGCGCTGGTGATGGAGTATTTCCGCCACGCTCTGCCCGGGCTCGGCATATCCGAGGAAGAGTTTCTCGAGCTGGGTCGCCTGCCCAACAGGGGACCGGAGTTCAACATGACCACCCTAGCGCTCAAGGGCTCCCGGCATCACAACGGAGTGAGCCGCATCCACGGACGGGTCTCCGCAGAGATCTGTGGTGACTGCTGGCCTCAAGTGCCGCCCCAGGAGAATCCTATGGGCTATGTGACCAACGGGGTGCATGTGCCTACCTTCCTGGCGCAGTCCTGGAGCGACCTGTTCGACCGATTCCTGGGCGCAGCCTGGCGCAACCATCTCTCCGACGTGAGCTTCTGGCAGCGCATTGACGAAATTCCCGATCACCTGTTCTGGAGCGTGAAGCAATCCAACAAGTCACAGCTCTTCTATTCCCTGCGTGAGTGTCTGCACTCGCAGCATCTGCGCAATCAGGTCAGCGAAGTCCACCTGGAACGTATGCTCCGGTATCTCGACCCCAGCGATCCGAACGTGCTGACCATCGGCTTCGGTCGCCGCTTCGCAACCTACAAGCGGGCCACTTTGCTGGCCAATAACCTGGATTGGCTGCGGGAAATCCTCGGCGACGAGGAGCGGCCGGTGGTCTTTATTTTTGCGGGAAAAGCGCATCCCGCGGACAGACCCGGTCAAGAATTCCTGAAGCAAATTCACGACCTGAGCACGCGTCCTGAGTTCGTGGGGAATATTGTCCTCGTAGAGGGCTACGACCTGGCCCTTGGCCGGCGACTGGTGTCGGGCGTGGACGTGTGGCTGAACAACCCCATCTATCCGCTGGAGGCCAGCGGCACCTCGGGCATGAAGGCCGCGTTCAACGGTACGCTCAATCTCAGCGTGCTCGACGGGTGGTGGGCCGAGGCGCATGACGGTGAGAATGGCTGGGGTATTCGTCCGTCGCCGCATCAGGGCGACGCCGGGCGCCGTGATCACGAGGATGCGCGTACGCTCTACGAGATCCTGCAGGACGAGGTCATCCCGCTTTATTACGACCGCGGCAAGCATGGCTACTCGCCGGGCTGGCTGAGGCGATGCAAGCGCTCCATGGCCTCGATTCTGCCTCGCTTCAACATGTGCCGGGTACTCAATGACTATGCAACACATCTGTACCTACCTGCGGCCCGCCGGGGCCGCAGGCTGGGCGCCGAGCACTATGCCGTGGCACGCGACCTGGCGGCCTGGAGGCAAAGGGTCGCGGTGGCCTGGCCCGGCGTCTCCTTGACCTGCAGGGATGAGAGCGTATCGCGCATCCAATACGGTGAGCAGGTGATGCTGTCCGTCGATGTCAACCTCAACGGGCTGGCGCCGGAGGACGTCACCGTAGAGCTGCTTTTGTCCCGGCGCGCGCCGCTGGAGGATGCCTTCGTCCCGGAGGGTCTGTCCGGCGGTGATGTGGTCGAGAACGAAATTCGGGAAATTGAAGAATTGACTGTGGCAGAGCGGTTTGTTCCCGGCGTTCCCGATCCCATCAACGGCGACTGCCGCTTTACGCTGGAGCTGCGGCCGGAGTGGTGCGGACGCCTGACGTACCGGGTCCGCGCGTTTCCACTGCACCGGGGGCTTACCCATCCCCACGAGACAGGGCTGATGGTCTGGCTGTAGTGGCCGGATGGTGGGCCTCGCCGATCGGAGATATCGATCAAAAACGGCGGAACGGCTGGTGCGGGACCCGGGCGGGGCGCCTGCTCAGGGGTGGCCCCCACCGCGAATGCTTAATCGAGCACGGATGCCGGAGAGCGGGGGCGGCGCATGGGGATTCCTACGGTCTCGAATTTCCGCAGCCCAGGCGGTATGTCCTGCATCCGGCTACAGCTGCCGACGTAGGGGTTTAGCCATCATCTGGTCGTAAATTTCCATGTAACGCGCGGCGCTGGCAGCCCAGCTGAAATCCTGCTTCATTCCATTCACCTGCAGCTGGCGCCAGTCTTTCTTGTCCCGATAAAGCAGCAGCGCCCTGAGAATGCAGCTGTAGAGCTCAGCTTCGGTGGCGCCGTCGAAAAGGAATCCCGTGGCCGTTCCATCGGACAGCGCCATGGGCGTGGCATCCACCACGGAATCCGCTAGGCCGCCGGTGCGGCGCGCTACCGGTGGCGTCCCGTACATCATGCTGTACATCTGGTTGAGGCCGCAGGGCTCAAATCGCGAGGGCATAAGGAAGATGTCGGCGCCGGCCTCGATGAGGTGGGCGAGCGGCTCGTCGTAGCCGATGTCGACGCTCACCCGTTGCGGATGCTCTATGGCAAGCTGGCGCCAGCGGCGCTCAAGAGCCACTTCGCCTTCGCCAAGCACCGCCAGTTGAATGGGCTGCTCCAGCATATCGGGGACGATGCCCAGGACCAGATCGACGCCTTTCTGTGGCGTCATCCGGCTGACCATGCCCACCAGAGGCGTATCGGGTTCCCGGGCGAGATGCAGGCGCTCCTGGAGGGCCCTTTTGTTGGCCGATTTCCTGGCAAGGGTCTCCATCTGGAAGTGCTTGGGGATGTGAATGTCATGACTAGGGTTCCAGTGCTCCACGTCCACGCCATTGAGTATGCCGGTCAGGGATTGCGCCCGGGCGCGGAGCGGGCCCTCCAGGCCGAACGCCAGCTCAGCGGTCTGGATCTCCCGGGCGTACGTGGGGCTTACCGTGGTGATATGGTCTGCGTAGACAATGCCGGACTTCAAGAAAGAGATCTGATCGTAATATTCGAGCCCGTCCAGGTTGTAGCTGGACCAGGGCAGCTGAAGACTCGGCATCAGGGTTTTGGGGAAAATGCCCTGAAAGGCCATGTTGTGGATGCTGAAAATCGAGCGAGTCCGCGTTTCCGTGGCAAAGGCCAGGTAGGCAGGCGCCAAACCAGTCTGCCAGTCGTTGCAATGGAGGATATCCGGCACCCAGGCGCCCGGAACCTCGCCGGTTCCGAAAAGGGCGGCGACCCGGGAGAGCATGCCGAAGCGCAGCGCGTTGTCCGGCCAGTCGCGTCCGTTGGCATCCACGTAGGGTCCGCCGTCGCGATTGAACAGGGTGGGGCAGTTGACCAGGTAGACCGGTACGTCTGATTCGGGCAATAAGCCCTCGAACAGCTGCACCGTCTCCATTTCCGGCAGGGCTTGAAAGGCGCGACCCAGGGGCACTGCACCGCTTGCGTGGACCAGGCCCGGGTAGGCCGGAAGCAAGAGTCGGGCGTCGGCCCCGAGGCGGAGAATGGCTTGGGGCAGCGCGCCGCCCACATCGCCGAGGCCGCCGGTCTTCGCCAGGGGGTGCGCCTCGGGAGTCGCAAACAACACGCGCAAGGGATCGGCCATGGCCACTGGTCCCTAGCTGGTGGCCAAGCCGCGGGAACCTCGGCTGTCCCGGCTTCCGCTGGGGCGTTCCTGCCAGCACAGCCGACAGCGAGCGTTCAATTTGCCTGCAAGGCTTCGCCGGTGCCGGTCATGCGGAGCAGTAAGGTGTAGGCCGGCGCGGCGACAGGCGGGCGAGGCGGGGTGCTCCACGAGGTTCTTCTCTGGTTTCATCGTCCACCCCGAATGGTATGGCTCGGAGCCGGCCGGGTGTGGGTCGTTCCTTCCGCCACGCCGGCCATAGGAGCCGTATGCGAGGAATGGTAACATACCGGCGCAGCGGCAGTGGCTGTCACGGAAGTGCAAGTATCTACCGCTACAGTGCACGATTCTGTTAAGAACAGGGAGCGATCTGACGCCCATGCCCGAGAGCAGTGACCCTCGTTTCGTAAGTCGCCTCACCCGCGACACGCTTGCGCTGATCCTCGCCGGCGGCAGAGGTACCCGCCTCAGGCAACTCACCTTGTGGAGAGCGAAGCCGGCGACGCCTTTCGGCGGCAAGTTCCGCATCATCGACTTCCCACTGTCCAACTGCATGAACTCGGGTATTCGCCGGATATGCGTCCTGACCCAATACAAGGCCCACTCCTTGATATTGCACGTGCAGAGGGGCTGGGGGTTTCTGCGTGGCGAATTCGGGGAGTTCGTCGAGTTGCTGCCAGCGCAACAGCGGATTGAGTCTTCGTGGTACGAAGGCACCGCCGATGCCGTGTACCAGAACCTGGATATCATCCGTAACCACAAGCCCAAGTATGTGCTCATACTCGCTGGTGATCACATCTACAAGATGGATTACGGCACGATGATTGCCCAGCATGTGGAGACCGGTGCCGACATGACCGTGGGCTGCATCGAAGTTGCCCGGGAGCGGGCCCGCGAGTTCGGGGTGATGACCGTCGACGACGAAGCCAACGTCATCGCCTTCGCAGAAAAACCTCAGGACCCGACTGCGGCGCCCGGTAACCCCGAGGTGGCTCTGGCGTCGATGGGTATCTACGTGTTTAACACGGCTTTTCTTTACGAGCAGTTAATCAAAGACTCGGACATGCGGGCGTCGACCCATGATTTCGGCAAGGACATCATTCCCTCCGTAATCGGACGTTACAGGGTCGTGGCTTATCCGTTTCGAGATGTGCAGACCGGCAGGCAGAGCTACTGGCGCGACGTGGGCACGGTGGACGCTTTCTGGGAAGCCAACATCGAGCTTACCCGCGTCAGCCCGGAACTCAACTTGTACGACGAAACCTGGCCCATCTGGACCTATCAGGAGCAGCTGCCGCCGGCCAAGTTCGTCTTCGACGACGATGACCGCCGCGGTATGGCGGTGGACTCCATGGTTTCCGGGGGCTGTGTCATCTCCGGGGCACGCGTGAGCCGCTCGCTGCTGTTCTCGAATGTGAAGGTGCACTCGTTCGCCGAGATTCAGGATTCGGTCGTGCTGCCGGACGTTCATGTGGGACGACATTCTCGAATCGCGCGGGCTGTCGTCGACAGGGGTTGTATCATCCCGCCGAACACCGTGATCGGCGAGGATCCCGAGCAGGACCGCAGGCGTTTTCAGATCACCGACAGTGGTGTGGTGCTGGTGACGCCCGACATGCTGGGACAAGAGCTGCACCATGTCCGCTGAGATCCCAATGAAGGTCGTGCTGTGCTGGCACATGCACCAGCCCCAGTACAAGGACCTCATCAGCGGGGAGTTTCAGTTGCCCTGGACCTACCTGCACGCAATCAAGGATTACGTGGACATGGTGGCCCACCTGGAGGCCTTGCCCCACGCGCGTGCCGTGGTCAACTTCGCACCCATCCTCCTCGAGCAAATCGACGAGTATGCGCGACAGGTGAAGGGATTCCTGGAGGACAGCGTTGCCATTCACGACCCGCTGCTCGCGGCGCTGGATATGCCCGCTCACCCGGTGGACCCGGAGCATCGCATCTGGCTGATCAAGTCCTGTCTGCGGGCCAATGAGGAGCGGCTGGTCAACGCGTACCCCGCCTACCGGGAGTTGGTGGACATGGCGGCCTGGTTCATGGAAAAGCCCCACGCCATGCGTTACGTGGCGGGGCAGTATCTCGCCGACCTGGTGGTGTGGTATCACCTGGTCTGGCTGGGGGAGACCGTGCGGCGCAGCGACCGGCGGGTCAAGGACCTGCTGGAGAAGGGCAGCGGCTACACACTCCAGGACCGGCGCACGCTCTTGGAGGTGGTCGGCGAGCAGCTGAACAGCATCGTGGCACGCTACAAGGCACTGGCTGAGAAAGGACAGGTGGAGCTGTCGGTGACGCCGTATGCCCACCCCATCGTGCCGCTCCTGCTGGAACTGCAGTCGGCCAAGGAGGCCATGCCCGAGGTGCACATGCCGGTTTCCGAGGCGTACCCCGGAGGCAGGGAGCGGGCGTTGTGGCACATGCGTCGAGGACTGGAGGTGTTCGAGAATCACTTCGGTTTTCGGCCACGGGGGTGCTGGCCTTCCGAGGGCAGTGTCAGCACCGCGACCCTCAAGCTGCTGGAGGAAGTGGGGTTCGATTGGGTGGCCAGTGGCGAGACTGTCGTGCGCAATAGCCTGGAGCGCTCTGGACAGGATGGCGACGCGCAGGGCGAGCAGCCGGTGTACCGTCGTTATCAGTTGGACGGATTGAAGATCAGCGCCTTTTTTCGCGACGACGGCCTGTCCGACCTGATCGGCTTCACCTACGCTGACTGGCATGCCGACGATGCCGCGGCAAATTTGCTGCACCATCTGGAGAACATCGCCGATGCGTCGGGCGACAATAACAGGGTGGTCTCAATCATTCTGGACGGCGAGAATGCATGGGAGCACTATCCCCACAACGGCTATTACTTCCTCAAAGGGCTGTATGAAGGGCTGGTGGAGCATCCCAAGCTGGAGCTCACCACCTTCTCCGAGTGCCTTGACGCGCCGCTCGAGCCTCGCAAGCTCCCCTCCCTGGTGGCCGGCAGCTGGGTGTACGGGACCTTCTCAACCTGGATTGGAGACGAGGGCAAAAACCGCGGCTGGGACATGCTGGTGGACGCCAAGCGTGCCTACGACGAAAGCCTGGCCGCGGGAAAGCTTGCCGGCAGGACGTTGGGTTTGGCGGATGTTCAGCTTGCAGTGTGCGAGGGCTCGGACTGGTTTTGGTGGTTCGGGGACTACAATCCAG
This sequence comes from Gammaproteobacteria bacterium, assembly GCA_030066245.1. Lineage (GTDB taxonomy): Bacteria > Pseudomonadota > Gammaproteobacteria > JAABTG01 > JAABTG01 > JASJBY01. Next base: position 7,702 of record JASJBY010000076.1, on the reverse strand, counting down.
CGGAAACCGTGAGCGACTTCGAACGCTTGTATCGCCTGCACCTGGCGAACTTCTACCAGCTGATCGGCAGGGAGCCACCTGAGTATCTGTCTCACACCTTCACCCACGGTCGCGGTCAGCCCAGGAAGGGCGGCGTCATGCGTACAGGCCAGGAGGGCGCATGAGAAGCTCGGTCGGGTGTTCCGGGACCGGAACCTAAGCGTGCAGGAAGCTTCCCCATCGCCCCTGGACCGGCGCCGCGCAGGCCTTCTCCTGCATCCAACTTCCCTGCCAACGGGTGAAGGCAATGGGGACATGGGGCCGGATGCGTACCGGTTCGTGGATTTTCTCGCAGACGGCGGCTTCAGTATTTGGCAGACCCTGCCGCTGGGGCCTACCCATTCGGATCTCTCCCCCTATCGCTGTCAGTCGGTGCACGCGGGCAGCGAGCGACTCATCAGCCTGGAGCGGCTGGTGGAATCCGGATGGCTCCCTCGCGAGACGGAGCCGCTAGGCGAGGAGCCCGCCTGGGCTTATCGCAGGCGGCGACTGGCGCAGGCGATGGAAGGATTTCGTCGCCATGCGGGGGCCAGGGATCGGGAGGCCTTCCAGGCGTTCACCGCCAGTCATGACTACTGGCTCGAGGATTATGTTCTGTACCAGGCGCTGCGCTCAGTTCATCGCGGCCAACCCTGGTGGACCTGGCCGGCGGAGCTGCGCGATCGGGACCCCGATGCGTTGGAGCGGGCACGCAGCTCCCTCGCGGAGCGCCTGGAGCGTTTCCGCTTCGAACAGTTCCTGTTTTTCGGGCAGTGGCGTGAGCTCAAGCAGTACGCCAACGAGCGGGGCATCCTCATCTTCGGCGACATGCCGCTGTACGTGGCGCCCGACAGCGCGGATGTGTGGGCGCAGCGCGAGTATTTCCGCCTGGATGAACACGGTCATCCGCATGTCGTTGCCGGTGTGCCCCCCGACTATTTCTCGGACACGGGCCAGCGCTGGGGCAATCCTCTGTACGACTGGCAGCGCATGAAGGCCGACGGCTTCATATGGTGGATCGCCCGGGTGCGCAGTCAGCTGGAGACTTTCGATCTGATCCGAATCGATCACTTCCGGGGGCTGGAGGCTTTCTGGGAGATACCCGCGTCGGATGATACGGCCATCAACGGGCATTGGGTGCCCGCACCGGGACGGAAGTTGCTGCAGGCTTTGCGCAATACGTTCGACCGTTTGCCGCTGGTCGCTGAAGACCTGGGGTTTATTACCGAGGGTGTGGAAGAGCTGCGCGATGTCTTTGGCCTGCCCGGCATGAAGGTGCTACATTTCGCCTTCGAGGGCGGTTCCGCCAATCCATATCTGCCTCACAACCACGTGCCGAATGCAGTGGTGTACACGGGCACGCACGATAACGACACCTCCCTGGGTTGGTACAGTTCACTCTCCGAGGGTGAAAGACGCTATGTCCACGAATACCTCGGGCGCTCCAGCGACCCCATGCCCATGGCGCTGTGCCGGGCAGCCCTTCGTTCCGTGGCGAGGCTGGCCGTGCTGCCCATGCAGGATCTCTTGCGCCTGGGTGCAGAGCATCGGATGAACGAGCCGGGTACGAGCAGCGATCTGAACTGGCGGTGGCGGTTCGCCTGGGAGCAGGTGGAGCCGGATCTGAGTGAAAAATTTCGGCATTTTAACGAGCTGTACGGGCGTTTCGCATAGGCACGGCCTATTGGCAGCACATATAATCACGACCTTCGTCGTGTCCCTTTGACTAATCTCCGGCAATCGTCAGCACCCCGAATGATTACCGCACCAGAAACGAGCAAGCCCTGGGCTGCGCTCAGGACCCATCACGAGGCGCTCGCGGGCATCCATCTGCGCGACCTGTTCGCGGAGGACCCAGCGCGCTTCGAACGTTACTCTTTTGAGGCTTGCGACCTGTTCCTGGATTACTCCAAGCAGCGTGTGGACGACGAGACCATGTCTCTGCTGCACGCCCTGGCTGATTCAGTCGATTTGCATGCGGCCATCGAACGCATGTACACGGGGGAGAAGGTCAACAACACGGAGAGCAGGGCTGTCCTGCACGTGGCCCTGAGGAACCGCTCCAACCTACCCATTCGGGTCGACGGTCAGGATGTCATGCCGGCGGTGAACGATGTGCTGGCGCGCATGCGCGCCTTCACGACCGCTGTGCGAGAAGGGCACTGGCGCGGTTACACGGGTCAACGTATTCGCACTATCGTCAACATCGGCATCGGTGGCTCCGACCTGGGCCCGGCGATGGTGACAGCGGCGTTGCACGCCTACCATCAACCGGGGCTCCAGGCCTATTTCGTTTCGAATCTGGATTTCACGCACATCGACGAGACGCTCGAATCCCTGGATCCGGAGACGACGCTCTTCATCGTGGAGTCAAAGACGTTCACCACACAGGAAACCTTGACCAATGCCCGGACCGCTCGTGCCTGGCTGGTGCGCAATCTGAAGGACGAGGCGGCAGTGGCCAAGCATTTCGTGGCCGTGTCCACCAATCGCGACCAGGTGGCTTCCTTCGGCATCGACCCGGCCAACATGTTTGAGTTCTGGGATTGGGTGGGCGGTCGTTATTCCCTTTGGTCGGCCATCGGTCTGCCGATTGCGGTCATGGTAGGCATGGACCGCTTCGAGCAGCTTTTGAACGGCGCGCATGCCATGGATGAGCACTTCCGCACCGCGCCGTGGCAGCGGAACATGCCGGTGCTCATGGGTCTGCTGGGGGTGTGGTACGTCAACTTCTTCGGTGCCGCGACCCATGCGGTCCTCCCGTACGACTACGGCTTGCGCCATTTCCCGGCTTATCTTCAGCAGCTTGAGATGGAGAGCAACGGCAAACGCGTTACCCGGCATGGCGAGGTGGTGGGTTACAAGACTTGCCCAATCGTCTGGGGGGCGCCCGGCAACAACGGCCAGCATGCCTTCTACCAGCTGATGCATCAGGGCACTCGCCTCATACCGGCGGATTTTATTGTCCCTGTCAAGCACAAGCACGACGATCTTGCGCATCAGAATGCTGTGCTCGCCAACGCCCTGGCCCAGACCGAAGCGCTGATGCGCGGGCGGACCGCAGCGCAGGCGCGAAGCGAGCTGGAGGCGGCCGGTTTTTCGGGCGAGCTGCTCGACAGCGCCGTGCCGCACCGGGTGTTGCCGGGGAATCAGCCCACCAGCACCATCGTATACGACCGGCTGACGCCGAAAGTCCTCGGCGAGCTGATTGCCCTGTATGAGCACAAGGTTTTTGTGCAGAGCGCCATCTGGGGCATCAACGCCTTCGATCAATGGGGCGTGGAGCTGGGAAAGCAGCTGGTCAAGGTCATTCTTCCCGAGCTGACCGGCGCCGAGCCCGTTACCGGCCATGATGCCTCCACGAACGGCCTGATCGAATACGTCCGGCAGCGCCGCGCGCGCTGAGAAGGCTGCCGCGGGTAAATCTGTTGTAACAATGGCCGGCTATGCTTAGCCGCAGCGGCGGCGAGGGAACCGGCTCGAGCCTCAACTGTAGGCACCGGCCGCCGATACCTCCGGCAGCTGTTTACACCTGCGGTCCATGTGCACCAGGCAAGCAAGGTACGGAAGGAGACCGAGACATGGGGAAATGGGAGACGCTATTGGGTGAGGAGACCGAGTCTCTGCTCGGTCACAAGTGCAAGACCATTCCCAGAGCCCAGCTGCACCTGCCGGGGCCGGATTACGTGGACCGGGTGGCGGCGGCGAAGAACCGCAGCCCGCGGGTGCTGCGTAATCTGCAGGCGCTGTTCGACCATGGCCGCCTGGGCGGCACCGGGTACCTGTCCATTCTGCCCGTGGACCAGGGCGTTGAGCACTCGGGTGGCGCTTCCTTTGCGCCCAATCCCATCTATTTCGACCCTGCCAACATCGTCAAGCTGGCCATGGAGGGCGAGTGTAACGCAGTGGCTTCAACACTGGGCGTCCTGGCATCGGTGGCGCGAAGCTACGCCCACAAGATCCCATTCATTCTGAAGCTCAATCACAACGAGCTGTTGACCTACCCCAACATCTACGATCAGACGCTTTTCGCCAGCGTGGACCAGGCCTTCGAAATGGGCGCGGTGGCGGTCGGCGCGACCATCTACTACGGCTCCGAGGAGTCGCGACGCCAAATCCAGGAGATCAGTGAAGCCTTCGAGTATGCCCACGAGCTGGGCATGGCAACCGTCCTCTGGGCTTACCTGCGCAATTCGGCCTTCAAGCAGGAAGGACAGGACTACCATACGGCGGCCGATCTGACCGGGCAGGCCAATCATCTTGCGGTCACCATCGACGCGGATATCGTGAAGCAGAAGCAGGCCGGGACCAACGGCGGCTTCCAGGCCCTGGATTTCGGCAAGACCCACCCCAAGGTTTACAAGACATTGACCAGCGCCCATCCGGTGGACCTGGTTCGCTACCAGGTTGCCAACTGCTTCATGGGTCGTGCGGGCATGATCAATTCCGGCGGTGCCTCCGGGAAGAACGACCTGGCTCAAGCCGTACGCACGGCGATCATCAACAAGCGGGCAGGCGGCATGGGCCTCATATCGGGTCGAAAGGCATTTCAGAAACCGATGAAGGACGGCGTGAAACTCCTTAACGCTATTCAAGACGTGTACCTCTCGGACGATGTAGATATTGCCTGAGTTTTTTCCCAAATCTGAATTCAGCCGCTGTGCCGTCCCCCACCGGGTGGGGAACGGCAGCGGCGCATAGCTAACGTCAGTAGGAGCGAAATGGACACAACGATGAGTGACAAGTGGGTGTATTCGTTCGAGGAAGGGGACGGTAAAGACAAGAAGCTGCTCGGCGGCAAAGGCGCCAATCTCTGCGAGATGACGCAGATTGGGCTGAATGTACCACCAGGTTTCGTGATCACGACCGAAGGCTGCCTGTCCTACCTGCACACGGAGGACAGAGTTCTGCCCGAGGGGCTCATGGACCAGGTGCGAGCCGAGATGGTTGCCCTGGAGAAGAACACGGGCAAGGGTTTTGGCAGCTCCAAGAACCCCCTCCTGGTCTCCGTGCGCTCCGGTTCGGCCATGTCCATGCCCGGCATGATGGACACCATTCTGAATCTGGGCCTGAACAAGGAAACTCTGCCGGGCTTGATCGAGCAGACCAACAATCCGCGGTTTGGCTACGACGCATACCGGCGTTTCATTCAGCTGTTCGGCAAGGTGGCCCTCGGCGTGCCCGATGAACTGTTCGACGAGCAGTTCGATATCGTTAAGCAACAGGTGGGGGCCACGGTGGACGTCGCCCTGCAGACCGACGACCTGCGCGAGATCAGTGAGCGTTTTCTGAGCGTCGTGCACGATCACACCGGCAGACCGTTTCCGGAAGATCCCTACCAGCAGCTGGAGATTGCCATCAAGGCGGTGTTCAACTCCTGGATGGGGAAGCGGGCGGTCGATTACCGCCGGGAATTCCACATCACGCCGGACATGGCGAACGGCACGGCGGTCAACGTGGTGACCATGGTCTTCGGAAACCTTGGGAACGACAGCGCCACCGGGGTGGCCTTCACCCGCAATCCCGGCACCGGCGAGAACCATCTCTACGGCGAGTACCTGGTGAACGCACAGGGCGAGGACGTGGTGGCAGGCATACGCACGCCCAAGCCGGTGCAGGACATGGCCGAGGAGATGCCGGAACTCTTCGCTCAGCTCTTGGAGCTGCGCCAGAAGCTGGAAGGGCATTACCGGGAGGTGCAGGACTTCGAATTCACCATCGAGCGGGGCACGCTCTACTGCCTGCAGACCCGCAACGGCAAGATGAACGCCAGTGCCATGGTGCGAAGCTCGGTGGAAATGCAGCGTCAGGGTCTGCTCAACAAGGAGCAGGCGCTGCTGCGCGTAAACCCGGAGCACCTGGAGCAGATGCTGTATCCGCGCCTGGATCCGAACCATAGTGCCGAGGCGCTGGCGAGGGGGCTCGCCGCGTCTCCGGGGGCAGCCTCCGGACAAGCGGTATTCGACGCGGACAGGGCGGAGGCGCTGGGTCGTCAGGGACACAAGGTGATCCTGGTCCGCGAGGAAACCAAACCAGAGGACATCCACGGGTTCTTCGCCTCCCAGGGCATTCTGACCAGCCGGGGCGGCAAGACCTCCCACGCAGCGGTGGTGGCACGCGGCATGGGCAAGCCCTGCGTGGCCGGCGCGGAAGGCATCGAAGTGGATGTGCAGCTGCGCAAGGCGGTTGCCGGCGAGACGGTGGTCAAGGAAGGTGACACGATCACGCTTGACGGCACCACCGGACAGATCTACCTGGGCGAGGTGCCCATGGTGGAGGCCGATTTCTCCGAGGAGCTGAAGACCCTGCTGAGCTGGGCCGACGATGCTTCGCGGCTCAAAGTCATGGCCAACGCCGATACCCCGGACGATGCACAGCGGGCGCTCAAGTACGGTGCCATGGGCATCGGCCTGTGCCGCACAGAGCGGATGTTCAACGCAGCGGACAGGCTGCCCATCGTGTTGGAGATGATTGTCGCTGACACTACGGAGCAGCGGCAGGTTGCGCTGGCGCGCCTGCTGCCGATACAGCGCAGTGACTTCAAGGGCCTGTTCAGGGAAATGGCGCCCCGGCCCGTCACCATCCGCCTGCTGGACCCACCCATACACGAGTTTCTTCCCGGGGAGCAGCAGCTGGAGGAGGAGATCGCGCACCTGCGCCAGCTGCGCAGCGCCATTCACGGCATGGAAGTGCTCTCGGGCACCGTGCAGTTGATGGGTGCGGAAGTTTCCGGTGCGCCGACGAGGCTTCCTCAGGCCGTGGGGGACCTGGGGGATACGCGCCTGGTGGACAACGTGATTACCCGTAAAGAGGCAATTCTGCGCAAGGCGAAGGCGCTGCGTGAGATCAATCCGATGCTGGGTCATCGTGGCGTGCGTCTCGGGATCACCTACCCGGAGATATACACCATGCAGATCCGCGCCGTTCTGGAGGCCGCTGCGGAGTGTGTGAAGGAGGGCATCGACGTCCATCCGGAGATCATGGTGCCCCAGGTCTGCACCGTTCAGGAACTGATGCGCGTCCAGGAGTACGTGGTCTCGGTGAAGAACGCCGTGGAAGCTGCCTATGACGTCAAGCTCGACTTCGAATTCGGCAGCATGATGGAGGTCGTAAGGGCCTGCCTGCGGGCGGAGAGTCTGTCCAACGTGGCCGAGTTCTTTTCCTTCGGCACCAACGACCTCACTCAGGCCGCGTTCTCCTTCAGCCGCGAGGATGCCGAGAACAAGTTCCTTCCCATGTACAACGAGCGTGGGATTCTCCAGGACAATCCTTTCGAAGTGCTGGATTCCAAGGGCGTGGGGCGCCTCATGGGCCTGGCCGTGGAATGGGGCCGGTCGCGGAAGCCGGATCTCAAGGTGGGGATCTGCGGCGAGCACGGGGGGCACCCCGCCTCCATTCGATTTTGTCACGACATCGGTTTGAACTATGTCTCCTGCTCGCCGCCACGCATTCCGATAGCGCGTCTCGCGGCGGCACACGCGAACATACTCAGCGCCGAAGGCAGGCAGGGCGTGACTGCTGATAAGGCGGCGTGAGGGAGCGTGACTGGTGAGTAGTGACTAGTGAGTAGTGAGTGGTGAGTGGTGAGTGGTGAGTGGTGAGTGGTGAGTGGTGAGTAGTGACTCGTGAAGCGTGAAGCGTGAATAGGAAGAGGGTGACTCGGTTGATGGTGACTCGGTGACTC